>NZ_JRWK01000013.1 GCF_001729965.1 Methanosphaera sp. WGK6
GCTTTCGTATTATATTTAGTATAAACTAGAAAAAACAACCAAAAATAATAAAAAAATGGAGAGATAACATGATAAAAATAGGAGCAGTTGTAGCAGAATTTAATTTTGACATAACAAGTATGATGTTAGAATTAGCAAAAGAACATGCAAAATTCTTAGATGCAGAAATCACAGAAGTAATGCCAGTACCTGGAGTATATGACATGCCTCTTGCAATAAAAAAATTACTTGAAGATGGAAATGTTGATGCAGTTATCACATTAGGCGCTGTAATTGAAGGTGACACAGAACATGATGAAATTGTAGTACAACATGCAGCACGTAAAATAATAGATTTATCCTTAGACTACAATAAACCTGTAACCTTAGGTATTTCAGGACCAGGAATGACAAGACTTGAAGCACATAAAAGAGTAGAATATGGAAAACGTGCAGTTGAAGCAGCAGTCAAACTTGTAAAAAGGTTACAATAACTGTAACCCACCTCCCCTTCTAACATTCTTTTTTAATACATAATTACTCATTAAAGAAAAAGGAACTATGACAATATGGAAATTTTAACACCTGAAGAACTAAAAGAAAAATATGATGATGCATGGATAACACCATATCATGAAATTCTAACTATAACAGATAATGATGAAAAAGAAATTGAGTTAATAGAATATCATCCATGTCCAATTGGATCAGATTGGATGATAACTCAGTATAAACAAACAAGTCCCCTTATATTAGATGCTAAACGTGATGGAAATAAACATACATATTATGTTAAAAAAGGTAAAACAGAATTAAATTTAAAACCAAGTTTCCAGGCAGCAGGTATTGAAGAAGCTACAATCGACGATGAAGAAGTAAAAATAATTCATGCAGGACTTGCAGGAGCAGGTGTTGGAGCAGCATTTTGCCGTGGAAAAGCATCTGGTGTGAAAAGAGTTGAAATATTCGAAAAAGGAGGTGGATCCAAAGTAGGAAAAGCTGCAGTAGTAACTCCTAAACTTAGAAAAGTAATTATTGGTTTAGATGATACTGATATTCCTACAGAAGGAGCTACCTGGACTCTTGCTAATAATGTTGCAAATGAAATCCAAAAAGAAAAGGGATACAGATATCTAGAACATATAACTTGTCAATTATACCCAAATAATCCTAATAAAACAAAGAATTGTGTTTCTATAATACTAGTATTTGCTATTAAAGAAGAAGACAAAGAAGATTTAATTAGCAGTATTAAAACTAAATTAAAAGAAAAAACATTATCACAAAACACTGCATTTGTAGTATATGATAAATTAGAAGTTCCTGAAGCCGTGCAAAAATATGGTCTTGAAGCTAAAAAATCAATGAAATACTTTGAGGAAGCTGAAAAAATAGCTACTGAAAATAATATTAGAGTAGAATATGTTACTGGAAAAGCAGGACTTATTGGTGCTTTAGCAGCACTTGGATTATATAATCAGCCAGAAGAATATGCAAAAGTATATTCTGAGGAATAAATATAATTATCATACATTTTAAAAATAGAATAATTTTTTTCTAAAAAAAATTGTTCTAAATTTAATTTTACTTTTTAAAACTATTTTTTTGAATATAATTTATCCCTAAAATTTTATAACAGTTTATTTTAAGTTATTTTTTTGATAGGGCTAATTTATTTTTATCTATTTTTTACTTTGTTGTGTGGTTAATCCTTATTACAAATTATGATTTATATGGATTAAATTTTTCAAGAAAAACTATAATATTATCATTATATGTAAAATAAGTTTATAAAAAAAGAGGATGAAATATTATAACCCAATTAACTCGTGGAACTATTAGCTCCTGTATGATTTGGATTATTTATATTAATATTAAGGAATTTTACTAAGGAATTATCATTAGCAAAAATACTTGTTGAGTTACTTTCACTATCTTCTAAAACTACTTTAATAGTAGATGTATTATATGTCCCATTATATATTAATCCTGATGATGATTCATTTAATAATATACTTTTATAATGAATATTATTTACATATACATTATATGTATCATCCAATAGTGCTGCAGATGTTTTTCCAGTTAATGTATCATTAATATATACTGATAATATTTTTTCAGAATGTGTTTGAGATACTATACTTGTTCCTACACTAATATTAGTATTATTAACATCAATTGCAACAGTAGTATTATTTTTTTCTGCTTCATCCATTAATACATCATAATTTGGTTTTATATTTTTTATCATGTAAGAATCCTTAAAAGTTGCTTTAAGATTACTATCCCTTATAATTGTGCCTGGAGATAATTCCAATTGTGTTCTTGCAGCTTCTGGCATTCGTATTAAATCATTTTCACCATCTAAGGATTGTTCTAGTTGATATTGTTCTCCTCCAATGTATATATAATCCCCATATTGTGTTTGCAGTGTATCTAATGCCGATGTGGACAATCTAATAAGATGTTCCTCATTTTCTAATGCATTTTCAACAGTATATGGTCCTCTTACTGCTACTCCAGTACTTGGATTAGATGATGTACTTATAACTAAGTTTTTACTTGCAGGTTCAATAGATATTTGATTAGAAGAGATAGATACAGAACCTACTAATGATACCATAATTAATAATAGAATTACGATTGACACTATTACTGGAAAATGCATATGCATAAATGAATTAAATAACTGTTTTTGAGGTACTTTATTCTGTTTATACATCTTTAAGGACATCTTCACTATTCTAATAAGATATAGAATTGAAATTAATAATCCTACAACTATTATTAAAACAGATACTATTGGTGTGATAAATTGAATAAAAAATAACCCAAATATTCCAAATGTTATAAGAGATAATCCCATTATTTCCATTCTTATAGAACTACCTAACTCATCCATCATGGTTAATCTTCCATAATGTATTGCTCTGTCAACTATAGTTCTTACAACTTCATTAGCCATTATATTTAGTTCTTGAAGTGTTGACATTTCATGAACAACATTCCCAATATCTACTTCTCGTATTCTCATACCCTGTGCATCTGCATCAAGAACTATACCTATATCCACACCATAATCCTTTTCCAAATCAATAGTATCTAAAAAACTTTTTATAGCTGCGAATTGTCCACTTAATGGTTGTTCAAAACTTAATTCTGGAAAGAAAAACTGTAATAATGGTTTAGCTGTGAGTTCTGTTACTCTTCCTGCTTCTCGTTTAAATTTAGTCTTAGTTATATCTGCTTCACCATCGAGTATTGGTTTTATTATAGATTCCACTTGAATTTTATTTAATTGTATTAAATCTGCATCTAAAAATAAAACAACATCATTTGTAACTTTTTTAAGTCCTGTTTTTATAGCAGAACCTTTTCCCTTATTAGAATTATGTTTTAATAATATTACTCCATCTAATTTAGATACTATTTCATGTGTTTTATCAGTAGATCCATCATCAACCACTATAATTTCAGTAATATCATGTACTTTTTTTACTGTGTCAATAACATGTTTTATTGATTTTTCTTCATTAAAAGCAGGAATTACTACTGATACTGTACTATTTATTTTAGAAGATTTTGTGGAAAATCCCACTAATAGTACAGATAGTATAACCATGATTAATGAAGGTATTACTTGCAATATTGTATCTCCTGAAATTTTTATATATTATTATTCGAAAAGTTGTTTATTATTAATAAAGTATATGAATCATGATATAAAATATTTAGTTAAAAATAGAATAGGAAAGAAGTAGTTACTTCTTGAAAAATTAGAGAATCAAGTAAAATTTTATAAGACAATTACTAGAATTATATTATAAAAAAATTAATCAATAAACTAGAATATAATATATTATAATATAACTTAATTTTTTCACTACATAAAAAAAATAAAGAAATTTCTTAAATTAAAATGGGGGCTTATAAATTACTCAAGCAAAAGTAATGATAATATTAGGAAGTGGATCTGACTATAAGATTGCAGAAAAAGCCGTGAAAGTACTTGAAGAAATGGAAGTACCATATGACATTAGAGTAGCTTCTGCTCATAGAACACATGCCCGTGTAAAAAATATTATGACTAACTGTGATGAGAATATAGAAGTATTCATTGGAATTGCAGGACTTGCAGCTCATCTTCCAGGAGTAATGGCAGCATACACAACAAAACCTGTGATTGCAGTACCTTGTGAGGGTAAACTAGGTGGACTTGATGCTTTACTCTCTTCAACAGAAATGCAACTAGGAACTCCTGTTGCTACTGTAGGTATTGACAGAGGAGAAAATGCAGCATGGCTTGCATGTCAAATCATTGCATGTAACAATGAAATTATTAAACAATCATTAATCAATAAACGAGAATCATATAATCAGAAAATGGACAATGATGAAAAAGAAGTAATAGAAAAAATTGCTGGAAAATACTATTCAAGAACCACACCCATCAAACAAGAAGTTAAAACAATTGATAAAAAACTTGAAATCTCCAAAGACACAAGAGTTCTACTTATTTCAGGAAACTATTCCAATATAGAAACTGTTCATAAAATAACACAAACATTAGATACTCTTAATATAAAAAGCCAATACAAAGTAATATCCGCAACAAGAACACCTGATAAACTTGAAAAATACATAGCCGATGTGGATGATTTTGTTGACTTATATATTGTAGTTTCTAGTCTTTCAACTGTATTATCAGGAGCAGTTGTATCTCATACAACAAAACCAGTTATAGGAGTTCCATGTAGTACTAGTCTACTTGGTATTGATTCATTACTCACAATGGTTGAAATGCCACCAGGTGTCCCTACTGCAACAATGGGTATTGATGCTGGAGAAAATGCTGCTATATATGTAGCTAGAATTTTATCAATCTATGATGAAAAAATAAGAGAATCTTTGAAAGAATATATGAAAACATTACATAGAAACATCTATTATGAATAAAAAAAAGGAGAGTTACTAATGTCTAGACTTATTGATGAAATAAATGATAATATAATTGAAATTACCCAAGAAGTATCCACAGAATATGAAATAACATCTATTCTAAAAAAACATCCACATGACACCCTTGTATTTACTAATATAAAAGATTCTGATATGAACATCATATCAGGAATTTGTAATACAAGAGACAAGATTGCTAAATCAATTGAAACTAGTGTTGATAAAATAACTGAAAATATTATTAATGCTACAGAAAATCCTACTGAAATTAAAAATATAAAAAATTTTGATGAAGTTTACTCTAATAATGAAAAGGCTAATTTATCTAAACTTCCTATATTAAAACATTACCCTAAAGATAAAGGAAAATATATTACTGCAGGAGTGGTCATTGCTAAAGATCCTGAAAGTGGTCAAACTAATGCATCAATTCATAGAATGTTAGTTAATTCTAATGATGAATTAGGTATAAGAATTGTTCCTAGACAATTATACACATACTATAAAAAAGCAGAAGAATTAAATAAGCCATTAGAAATTGCAATAGCCATTGGATTAAATCCTTCAACATTACTTGCAAGTACAACAAGTATTCCTATTAGTGCTAACGAATTAGAAGTTGCAAATACATTTAAAAAGGGCGAATTAACATTAGTTAAATGTGAAAACGTAGATATTGAAGCTCCAGAATGTGAAATATTACTTGAAGGTAAAATTTTACCTAATGAACGTAAAACAGAAGGTCCATTTGTTGATTTAACTGATACTTATGATAAAATAAGAGAAGAACCCGTTATTAAACTTTCAAGAATGCATTATAAAAATAACCCCTATTATCATGCAATTTTACCTGCAGGAAATGAACATAAACTCCTACAAGGACTTCCACAAGAACCCCGTATATTTAATAGTGTGAAAAACACTCTTCCTACTGTACAAAATGTAGTTCTTACTGAAGGTGGATGTTGTTGGCTACATGCAGTAGTATCTATTAAAAAACAGACAGAGGGGGATGCTAAAAATGTACTTATGGCTGCTTTATCTGCACATCCTTCCCTTAAACATTGTGTTATAGTAGATGAAGATATAAATATATTTGATCCAGTTGATGTTGAATATGCAATTGCTACTCGAGTAAAAGGTGACGATGATATCATTATCATACCTAAAGCTAGAGGTTCATCTCTAGATCCTGTAGCACAAATTGATGGCACAACAACAAAAGTAGGAGTAGATGCTACAAAATCATTCCACAACCTTGAAGATTATGAAAGAGTAAGTAAAACTCTTGAAGAATAAAACTCTTCAAATAATCTTTTAAAAAAATACATAGGTGATATTATTTGGTAAGCTCAAGTAAACAATCATTCCAAGGAGTACTTTTTAATATTACATATTTTAAAACCATTGAATCAGAACTAGTTAAATATCAATTAACCCATCCCCAAGAATGTATACCAATTATACCTTTTTTTAATGAAGAAAATAAGAAAATTCTTGATAATTTTTATGTTAGTGATATTACTCCTGCTAAAAGTTATGATGAATATATGTTTAATATTATAAACTATGGATTTCCCCATACTATCACAATATTTTTAGCAGAACACCCTGAATGGTCACAACTTGTAATAAAATATGATTAAATTTTATTTAAAATATAAAATAATAAAAATAAGACTTTAAAAGGAAATAAATAATACTATAATTTAAAAAATAGTATTATTTTAAATATGTCATCACATGATATAATAATTAGATTTAAAATAAGTACTATTTAAAGGGTTTATATAAAAATACCTGAATTTTATTAAAGTTTATACGAATTAGATAAATTTAAATAAGTGATAAATAAAAAAAAGAGAAAAAATAAACTAAAAAAGAATAAAAGTCAAAACTAATTTATTAATGAAATCACCTATTTTTATAAATTTTCTAATAGATAGAAAAAATAATATTTAAAAATTATATAATCACCAATACATTTTTTTTTAAGCATTAATTAAATTTACAACAAAGAATATTATTCAAATAAAAAGAACTATTGTAATAATATTTATTTATTATAAAAAAAATAGATTTAAGTAATAAAAAATAATTTTATTTTAAATAATAAAAAAGATATTAAAAAAAACAGAGTGATTCACATGAAAGACACAGTGGGAATGATACTATGTGGTGGCTTCGGTAAAAGGTTAAGACCAGTAACTGAAACCATACCAAAACCATTAGTAGAACTAAAAGAAGATTACACAATACTAGACAAACAAATATTTGACTTTAAAAGTGCAGGCATTAAAAAAGTAATATTATTAACAGGATTCCTTGGAGAAAAAATCGAAGAACGATACGGGGATAACTACATGGGAGTAGCTGTGGAATATGTTAAAGAAGAACAACCACTCGGAACATTAAATGCAATACGACTTGGAATGGAACACATGGACGATGACACACAATGTGTAATAAGAAATGGAGATGTTGTTGCAGATTTAAGTATTAAAAAAATGATAGAACAAGGAGAAAAATCCCCATTTGATTTTACAATTTTTGTAACCCAAATGACATCACCCTATGGTATCGTTGAATTAAGTGGTGATAAAATAGTATCATTTAAAGAAAAACCATTACTTGACTATTACATAAATGGAGGAATTTACTTCTCAAAAGGTAAATTAGACTTTGAATCCTATCAAACAGGAGATATTGAAAAAACAATATTCCCTGAATTAGCAAAAGATAAAAAACTAGGTTATTATAAAGAAAATGGTTTATTTTGGATGGCAGTAGATACAAGTAAAGAATTACAACAAGTTCAAAAAGAATATGAAAACAGAGAAGATAAACCTTGGGGTTATGAGAAAATATTAATATACACTGAAAAATATCTTACCAAAGAACTATTCATAAAAGAAGAATATCAAACCAGTTTCCATTATCATCCAAATAAAGACGAAACAATGTATATTGTAAGTGGAAGAGGATATATAGAATTTGAAGATAAAAAAGAATATTTCAAAGCTAAAGATACTGTGAGAATAGAACCAAATACACCACACACAATTGTTGCAACAGAAAACACAGTATTACATGAAGTATCCACACCAGATCTTAATGATACTATACGAATAAAAGACTTTTATGATTCACAAACACCATCTGGTGAAAGATAGAATCTATGAAAAAATAGATTCTTATCATAACTCTTTTTTCTTTAAATTAACTTATTCTTATAAAAAAAAAATAATCATGGAGTGTGCATTTTTATTAAAAAAATAACTATTATAGACTATGGTAGCGGAAACATTCGAAGTATATATAATGGATTTAAAAAAATAGGTGTTAAAGTAAATATATCTTCTGATAAATATGAAATAGAAAACTCTGATGCACTAATTGTTCCAGGAGTAGGATCTTTTGGAGCAGGAATGAAAAATTTAATAGACTATAAAGAAATTATAAATAATCATATACAAGAAAAAAAACCATTACTAGGAATTTGTCTTGGACTACATATGTTATTTTCAAATAGTCAGGAAAGTCCAGGTATTGAAGGATTAAATATTTTTGAAGGAAGTGTGGAAAAATTACAACTTCCACCCAAATACAAAATACCACATATGGGCTGGAATAAAATAACTGTTAATAAAACATCAAAGAATAATACAACACTCTTAACAGACATGAATCAGAAATACATGTATTTTGTACATTCATATTACATTAACCCTGCAGATAAAGATATTATCACAGCTTACACTGAATATGGTGCTAAAATTCCAATAGCCATAGGAAAAGACAATATTCATGCACTACAATTCCATCCTGAAAAAAGTGGAGAAGCAGGACTTAACATACTAAGAAAATTTGTTGATGAAATAGAATAAAAATACACTCCACATCCACACCATTATTTTTTTTCTTATTTTAAATATAAAACCATGAATAAACTTATATAATAACAATTACTTAGTATGTAATATGTCATACTAATTTATTTAAAAGTAATACTTTGTGATGAAAATGGACATAGAAGAATTTGTAAAAAAGAACTACAAAAATAAAAAAAATAAAAATGAAATAATAGAAAAACTTTCCTCCATAATACAATACTACAAAGATATACCTCTTGAACAAGCAGAATTACTCAGCAAAACTGTGTATGATGAAGTATTAATAACAGAAAAATTAAACCAAGAAAATCTAGGAGATATTCTTAAGTTTCCAGAAACTAACATAGGTATGGGTGAATTTGGAGTAGGTTCAAGAGGACAAGGTGATTTCTATGTTCATAGCAAAATAGCAGAAATTATAAAAAACACTCAAACTGAATCCATTGTAAATCCAACAGCACAAGATGATGGAGGAGTTGTTAAAGTTGATGACACTTATTATATAACAACGGCCATTGATGGAATACATTCTAGATTAAGTAATTATCCTTTTTTAGCAGGATTTCATACAGCAAGAGCAACATTACGTGATGTATGTGTAATGGGAGCAAACCCAGTAGCATTAATTAGTGATATACATCTTGCAGATGATGGAGATATTGGAAAGTTACTAGATTATACAGCTGGAATTTGTGCAGTAAGTGAATTAACAGGAGTTCCATTAGTATCAGGAAGTACTTTACGTGTTGGTGGAGACATGGTACTTGGAGATAGGCTTGTTGGAGCGGTAGGTGCTGTAGGTTCTTCAACTAGGATGCCTAAAGCAAGAAGTGAAGCTAAAGAGAATGATATAATTATCATGACTGAAGGATCAGGTGGAGGTACAATAACAACAACATCCATTTATAACAACTATCCTAATGTAATACAAGAAACATTAAATGTTCAATTTATAAAAGCATCACAATTATTAAATAATTATGAAAATCAGGAAGTTATCCATGCAATGACAGATATAACGAATGGTGGAATAACTGGAGATGCAAATGAAATTAATAAGACAACAGGATTAGGAATACACCTATATCTTGAAAATATTATAAAATTAATTAATCCAAATGTATATTCTATGTTAAATGAACTGGATATTGATCCTTTGGGTGTTTCAATAGATTCCCTTATGCTTATTGTATCAAAAGAATCAGTTAATGAAATAATTATCTTATTAAAAAACAATGGTGTTAAAGCAGATATCATAGGACATATTACCAATAGTGGAAAAACATATATTGAAGATACAGATGGAAACATAGAACAAATTATACCTAAATTTAGAGAAGCAGCATATACTCCTATAAAAAAAGTTATAGAGTCTATTCATAAATCAAACTTTGAGGAAGATAAGAAAATAATTGATAAAGCTACACAAGAAGCTATTGATAAAAAAGATAATCTTGTAAACTGGATAAGAAATAGATATGAATGAAAGAGGACAATTACTGATATATGATATTTTACTAGGAATGATTATTTTAAGTTTAATATTGTTTCTTAGTTTATCAGTTCTTGAAGATAATATTGAAGTATATGATACGGTGAATGACTTTGAAGAACCTTTGAATACTATGATTTTATTAGAAAATACTCCTTACAATAATAATTATTTATTAGAAACACTTACTTATGAATTAAATGAAAATGTATCATGCAATAAAACATTAAATAAAATTAATGAAATTATTTCATCAAATAATAAATATAATTATACATTTAGTGATATAACTAATAATGAAATTTTATTACTTGATACCCGTCAAGGTAGTTACAAAGAAGTATTTTCTAGTCGAAAAATAGTGAATAAACATGTTTTTGAATTAAAATATTATAGGAAATAAATATTCAAATTCTTTTTTTTAAATTTTTTTAATTGTTATTTAAATATAAAATTTAGATTTATTTTTGTTAAAATTATATAAAATTAGTTTAAAAGTAAATGGGGTCACTGGGATTTGAACCCAGATCCTAGGATTTCTCTTGTCTCAGCACTCCAATTGATCATCATCGGTATGCCTCAGCATGCGCGCGTTCTTCAAAGACAACTGGAGTCCCAGATGATGCCTGGTTACACTATAACCCCATAGGTGCATCTTATAGTGCTAAGACTTTTCTTGAAATAGTTAGGACTATTCATTATATATTTAAAAAGTAATATATAAACTTTTAGATTATTTGATTTGAAACTAATAACCATCATTTAATCGTTTTTCTATTTGTTTTAGAATAGTAATAGCATAGACTCCTGCCCCATAACCATTATCAATATTCATTGTAGCTATACCTGGAGCACAGGATTGTAACATTGAAAATAAAGCAGTGAATCCTTTTTCTCCTACCCCATATCCTGTTGATGTTGGTACTGCTATTATTGGTACATCTACAAGTCCCCCTAGTACTGAGGGTAATGCTCCTTCCATTCCTGCTACTGCTATAATTATATCTACTTTTTCATTGATTAAATATGTTATTTTATCAATTAATCTATGTATTCCTGCAACACCTACATCATATGTTGTTATTACATCATATCCTGCTTGGTTTACTGTGATTCTTGCTTCTTCTGCTACTGGTACATCTGCTGTTCCTGCTGTTATAAGTCCAACTTTACCTGAAAAATGAGTTGGTTCTGTTTTATTAATAGTTAATATAGATGCTTGTTTATAATATACACTTTTTTCTAGAATCTCTTTATTTAATTGATGTTTTATTTTATTAAAACGTTCTTCGGGAAGTCTAGTTATCATTAACTGCTTCATAAAGTTAACATTATTGATTATGTTAATTAAATCATCATCCGTTTTTCCCTGAGAATAAACTGCTTCTGGAACACCAACCCGTTCTTCTCTCATATTATCAAACTTAACATTATCCCCCATTTCCTGAATTTGAGTAATTTTCAGTTCCTTTTCAGCATCAGCAATAGATATTTTTCCCTCAATTAACTTATTTAATATACCACGCATAATAATCACTTATATATTATATAACTTATCATAAGTTTAATTTAAATTTTTAGGACATGAAATAGTTATTTAAACAAATACTAAATATTAAATATATAAAAAAATATTAGTATAAAAAAGAAAACTAGCACAGGGGAAAACATGAAAGAATATACTGCACAATTACTAGTAGATGGAATAGTACAAGGTGTTGGATTTAGACCAACAGTTTACAGATTAGCAAAAGTAATGAATCTAACAGGATATGTTAGAAATATGGGAAACATTGTTGAAATCCTAATTCAAGGTACTTATGATGATATTCAATTATTTGTAGATGAATTACAAGAACATAAACCCATAAGATCAGAAATTAACAGTATAAACTTAGATATACGAGAAGAAGTTACATCCACGACAAGATATAATGACTTTACTATACTAAATAGTAGTGATGAACTATCAGGATCTGCTGTAATTCCCCCTGATATGACAATATGTGATGAATGTCTAGAAGAAATTGTGGATTTGAATAACCATCATTATTATTACCCATTCACAGCATGTACTAATTGTGGACCACGCTTTACAGTAATAGACCAAGTACCTTATGATAGAAAAAACACTACCATGGATGAATTTCCCCTATGTAATCACTGTGCAAAAGAATATTCTAATCCATTAGATCGAAGATATCATGCAGAAGCTACATGTTGTCCTGATTGTGGACCACAAGTTTTCTTATACAATGATGAACACATACCATCCCAGGATCCTATACGTGATGCAAGTAAACTCATAGATGAAGGAAATATTCTAGCTATAAAAGGAATAGGTGGAACGCATCTTGTATGTAAAACATCAACAGATGATGCTATAGATAAATTAAGAGAAAGACTAGGTAGAAAAACACAGCCATTTGCATGTATGACACCAGATGTAGAGACAGCAAAATTATTTGTAGAGTTTAGTGATGATGAAAAGAAAATGTTAGAATCAGTATCTAGACCAATAGTAATTCTAAATAAATCACAAGATTATAATTTATCAGAAAATTTATCTCCAAATCTACATAACCAAGGAGTAATGTTACCATACACGGGATTACATCACTTACTATTTAAATATACATTAGAACCTGCATATGTTATGACATCCGCAAATATGCCTGGAAATCCAATGTTAATAGATAATAAAGAAATACTATCTAAATTAGATAATATAGCAGATTATTATCTATTACATGATAGAAAAATATTAAACAGGTGTGATGATAGTGTTGTTAGATTTAGAAATGGAAAACCAGGATTTATAAGAAGATCCCGTGGTTATGTTCCAAAACCATTTGATTTCTCAAAAATAAATAATACGGATAATATTTTAGCTGTAGGTCCCGAACTTGATGTAACATTCTCCATATTAAAAGAAGGTAAATGTTATCCATCCCAACATATAGGAAATACTTCAAAGATAAGAACATTAGAATTTATGCAAGATGCTATAAAACATTTACTAAAACTAACAAGAACAGATTCTCTTAACTATATTGTAGCAGATATGCATCCTGAATTTAACACGACAAAACTTGCAAAACAACTAAGTGAAGAATATGATGCACAACTAGTTCAAGTACAACATCACCATGCACATGCCTCAAGTTTAATGGCAGAACATCAATTACCTGAAATGGTTGTAATAGCTGCTGATGGTGTAGGTTATGGTGAAGATGGAAACATATGGGGTGGAGAAATATTATACTTAAATAATACTGGACATTACATTAATCATGGTGGTCTTCAAACACAACCCATGCCTGGAGGAGATTTAAGTACCAAATACCCTATAAGAATGGCAATGGGAATACTATATGGAGTTATGGATTCTGATGAATTAGGAAAACTCATGAAATCAGATTATGCTGATTACTTTAAATATGGTGAACAGGAAGTAGACATGGTTTTAAAACAATTAGAAAATGACTTTAACACGTCAAAAACAAGTAGTATGGGACGAGTTCTTGATAGTATAAGTGTTCTCCTAGGAATAAGTAAAAATAGGGGCTATGAAGGAGAATGTTCTATGAAACTAGAATCTGTAGCTAGAGAAGGATTTGACTTACTTAATATTGACTTAGACTTTGAAATGATTGATGACAGAGCTATTATAAATACAAGTAATCTGTTACTGGACGTAGTTCAACTCATAAAAAGTGGTGTTGGTGCTGATGAAATAGCTTGTGCATGCCAAAGAGCACTAGCAGAAGCACTAACTGAAATAGCAATTATAGCTGCAAAAAGTAATAAAACATCCACTATTGGTGTAACTGGTGGTGTGTTCTATAATGAATTTATATCAAAGGTTGTGAAAGAAAAAGTAATTTCTGCAGGATTTGAATTTGTTCAACATGAAGCTACATGTGCTGGTGATGGAAGTGTTTCCATGGGCCAATGTGCCATAGTTGGTTGGAGAAACAGTTCTTTAAATGAATTAATCTAAAAAAAAGATAGTTTTTTAATAAGTTTTATATTTCTTCTAAAAAAAAGATAATGTAGAGTATATCTCTACAAAATAATACTATTTTTTAATTGTTAATGTACCTTTTACTTCAGCACGGTTATATAATTTATCTGCATATACACAAGATACTACATAATTTTTAGCACTCATTTTAGCAGGTAATGTGTATGTAATAGTAGCTACACCTTCATCATTTACTTCACCATAAATTATATTACCATTTTCATCTCTTAATGATTTACCATTGAGTTTGAATACTACTTTTCCACCAGTAACTATTGAATTCATATCCATAACTTTAACAGATAAGGATATTGTTTGACCTGCAACATAAACAGACATATCATTAACAATTTCGAGTGTAGCAACTCTTTTTGTTATGTTCATTAATTTTTCACTGCTTCTTACATTCATAAAGTTAGAAGAACCACTGTAAACTGCTGAAACAATAGTATTTTTATTTAACCAGTTATATTCTACTTTAACATCCTCAATAGTAGCTACTCCATTAACAACATTAGCATAAATAATGTTACCTTCGCTATTTCTTAAAGTTTTACCATTTATTTTAAATATAACTTTACCTTCATTAACCACTACATTATATGCATCGATATTAGCAGTTAAATTAATTATATCATTAATTTTTGCATTAATATCCTTAATTGTAATGTTTGTAGTGTATTTAACATTGATACTTGAAGTTATACTTGATTCTTCGTAAATATCATTACCATTGTATTTAGCAGTTATTTCAGATATTTTTGATGTTTCAAATGGATTAATTGATGCTACTCCATTATTTAAAACAATCGTACCTAAAACATTACCTTCTTCATCTGTGAAGGTCACATTACCTGTTGTTACATTATTTCCTTCTGCATCTACAACTATTGCATTTATCATTGAAGTTTCACCTGATAAGAATTTATCCAGATTATCTAATGTAATAGTTGTTTTTATTTTCTTAGTAACTGTTGTAGTAGCATTACCTGTATTATATACAGTATTTTCTGGATATACTACATTAACTGTAATTATTCCATGATTATCTGAAAGATCTATTGTTGCTACTCCATCAACTAGTGTGATTGTTTTAGTTTCATCACCTATTGTATATTCAATAGTTCCCCTAATTACATTATTATCATTAATATCTTTTACTATTACTTGAATATTATTATCATTTGTAGTTTCTAGGGTGATTGTTATACTATTTGATGGTGTGTTATCTTTTACATTATTATTTGTTTGTTCATCTACTGATTTTGAACCATTTCTCATATTGGTGTTTAATTCATTGTTTGTTACTGTGTTTCCTGAACTTCCTGTTAAGTTTATTGTATTTGTTATGTTATTTGGTGTTGTTGCACTTATATTGTTGTATTGGATTAGATTATCATTAGATTTACCTATTAATTTAACTCCTGAAGTTTCTACTTGAATATTATCTTGTGATATTGGTTTGTTTTGCATGTCTCCTGTTACTGTTATGTTGTTGTATGTGATTGTGTTTTTATTTGAGTTATATCCTCCAATACCTAATACATAATTATTATTACCTGTTAATTGATTGTATGAAATGTTATTTGAAGATATTCCCCAGATTTCTATAAGATATATTGAACTGGAATTTGCTGTTATATTGTTGTAGGTGATTGTGTTGTCTGTTACTGCTCCCATCATGTTTGTAGATATGTATAATCCATAGGTTACATTATCTGCAGTTGAGTTTATATTATTGTATGATATTATATTGTCACTTGCTGGTCCTGATAATTGTATACCATTTGCATAGTGAGTTCCTATTGATGTGAGATTATTGTTTGTTACTTTATTATCATTTACATTTCCAGATAATGATATACCATATGCATATTTACCTTCGGTTATAATTACATTGTTTGTTATTTCATTGTTGTCTGCTACAATGTCTTCATCAAAGTTCATTGGATTTCCCATGAATACTATACTTTCTACAGTTCCATATGTACTGGTATCTCCTGTGTAATTTGTTATAATATTATTATTTTTAATTATATTATCACTAGAGTTGTATCCCATTATGGATGCTGTTACTACATAACCTATGTAATCATCATCGAAGAATATATCATCACATGGACCGGTAGTTGTTATGTTGTTTGATTCAATAGTTATGTCTGTAGAACTTAACAGATTTATTGCATATGTATTGTCTTTAGTATTATTTTGAATTAATGTGTTGTTTCTGATTATTATGTTATTTGTGTTGTTTAAGTATATTAGTTCTGTTGAATAATCTGTATTATTCATTATCATGTTAGTTATATTAGTATAAGCACCATCTGCTATGATTGTTATTGTACAATTATTAAGAATTGCTTGAACTGTGTGTGTTGTTAAATTTAGTGAGTTATCTATCACCATATTTCTATTATAGAATGCTCCTGAGAATTGTAATTCAGAGTTTGGTGGTACCATGTCTAATATTACTCTTCCTTCACTGTCAAAGAATTGAGAATATGTATCATCAGTTAATATTATTACTTTTGGTTCTGGCATTATAGCTGTACCTTCAAAAGTATTAGTTTGTGCTCCAGAAGTTGTGTTAATTACAACTTTTTGAGAACCAATAGTGTATTTATTACTTGTTTTACCATTTATAACACTTGTCATGTTATTTTCAAAACAATTCTTATTTGATGTGTATGTTACATTCATTCCATTAGGTAATATATCATTATAGTCCGCAATTACACCATTTACGTCCATGGTTTGGTTAAATGATGTATCTATTGTTAATGTATCACCATATTTAAAGTTTTCACTTGGAGTTACAGTTGTGTTCATTATAATCCATTTAGTAACTACTATTGGACTACATTCCACATATTCTTCTTCATCATAATCATAGTAACGACCATATGCTGTATAACCTTTTGTAATTGGGTTTTCATTAGTTCCCCACCAATTATTATTAGCTATTACTTGATGGTCCTCTTCATCTTCATTATATAATATAGAAGTACTTCCAGAGGATATGAGAATTGAATTAGTTACGTTAAATCCACCCCAGTAATTTGCAATAGCAGATCCTCCACCTTCAGCTACATTATTAATGAATGTTGAATTAATTACTGTTAGTCCATCACCATAAGCATATATTGCTCCTCCTTTTCTAGCAAATGTTCCTTTTAATAGAACTTGATTTTCTATGAATTGGGAGTTAGTGATTGTTGTTGTGTTTGTACCTGTTTGTATAGCTCCACCATTTCCTACAGAAACATTGTTTCTTAGGAAAGTAGAATTATCAATTATTGATGGATATACTTGTAAACGTGAATATATTCCACTTAATTGTCCTAAGTTATCTTCAAATAATGAATTATATATGTTTAATCCACCTTCATTATTTATCCATCCGTAACTATTACTATCTTGAGGAACTTTGTTTAAACGAACAATTGTATTATTTAAAGTAGTGTTTCCACGAGTTCTAATAACTGCTGCTGTATTGTTTTCAATAGTTACATTGTTTAGATACATTGTACCTTCACGTTCAACATAAAGTAAATTACCTCTGTATGCTGCTCCATAGTTCTCAGCAGTGTTATTTAGTATTACTACGTTTTCTAAAGTTAAACTTCCTGATGTAACATTAGCAATTATTCCTTCTCTTCCATGTGTATTTGTTATAACTGTATTTTTTAATGTTACATTTGCATTATTTGTAATATAGAATATATGACCTTCATTTGCATTTATTCTGTATCCTTTAGCATCAATTGTTATTGTTTTATTAATTGTTACATTATCTTCAGAAGATCCTCTTTTAAGAATATCTGTGAAAGTTATTGTGGAACCTTCTTCAGCTTCATCTATTAATGCTTGTAATGTTCTATATTTAAGTGCTGGTGATGGTGTTATTTCTAGATTAAATGAGGATACTGTTTGATTTTCCTCTTCTGCTCCATTGTAGATTGGACTTATTGTGTAATTACCTGGTTCTATTGAATCAGTTATTACAAATTCTGCTGAACCCTCAATTACTTGAGAAGTATATTGTGTTTCACCTATCTTTATTGTTACATTTCGTCCAGTGATTGAATTGTTACAATCATCTGTAACTGTAACTACTATTGTAAATTCTTCATCTTCAATTGCTGAAGTATTTGTTCCATTAACTAATACTTTAGCTATTTTAGCACCATTTTGTACAAATATTGTTGAACCATTATATCCTTTATTATCTTTCATTGTATTGTTTGTTAATAAAGCAACTTGATCAACATATATTGCTCCACCTTGTATTGTGCTTCTTTCACCTACAAGATAATTAGATATAAATTTAGAATTATTAATTTCTGCATAATTTCCACGTAATGCTATAGCTCCACCTTTTATACCTGCAGAGTTATTTTCAAAGTAGGAATTATTAACATACAAGTATCTTTGTATATTTATTGCTCCACCATAATTAGCAGCATAATTATTCAAAAATCTTGAATTTGTTACTGATATATTAGTATTACGAGCTGCAGAAATTACTCCATTACTTGTATTACAGTTAGTGAAGTTAGAATTATCTACAGTTACATTACTTCCACTTTTAAAGTAAAATACACCATATATTGCAGTGTTATTACTTGCTGTTGAATTAATTATTGTAACATTAGATGTAGTTTCTAGTGCTGCTGCTGCATATCCAGTATTTTTATTATTATTAAATATTACATTTATTAAAGTTATATTACCATTACTTGTAATTACAGGATTCTTTCCATCATTTCCTGTAAATATTATATTTTGAAGTGTTATATTTGCAGTACTTATTGAAGTAAATGTTCCATTATCTGAAGTTATTGTATGTCCATTTCCATTAATGGTTAATGATTTATTTAATTCAATGACTGTTTCACTTTCACCTTTAACATAATCTTTATCCAATATTATATTATCCGATGATTCTATCACTGTTGTAAGGTCTGTGAATGTTCCTATTTCACTTTCTTTTTTTATTGATTTATTATTAGTTGTTTTAATACTTGATTCTGTTGTTATTTCAGCTATTTTATTATCTACATTATTACTAATAACTAAAGAATCAGAAGATTCGCCACTATTTTGTGTATCATTTGTATCCACAGCAGATAGTGTAGATAATCCTACAATAGTCATTAATATTAAGAAGACCATTAAAAAAAGCTTGGTTTTATTTCTAAACATTTTTACATCTCTTTTAATTATTTAATAAATTATAATAAATTATTCAAAAAGATATTACTTTTAAGAAACATATCAATATAATTTGTATAATATTAAAATTAATATGTATAGTTTATAATCTTTAGATTAGTGTATTAATAATTTATTATATAGTAAATATTATTATAAGAAAAACAACCTTTTTCAATGTAGTTTAATGATAGAAATTATTTAAAAAGAATTATTTTTATAAAATAGTTTAATTAAAAATAGTATGATAAAATTTAGAAAAAATAAATTTAAATTTAAAGATATGGCATGTTGAGAGTAACCCACCTCATGTTTTATTGCAGTATTAATCTTAGCAAGATACCTTTTGTCATCTTTTAACAGATTTGACAATTATTTACTTTTGCACTCCATGGATTGATCGTTTCATCGATTATCTACCTCTGGCATCATCAACCTAATTGTATCATCTTTCAAAGCCATATTAAGACGTATCGTATCGTTTCTATTTCAGTGTCACACTTCTCAGCGTATGCCAATTAAGAACATCATGGTTTCTGTTAGTGGATGGAGTTTCCTCAGTGAATAATACACCGTTAACTGCACTTCAACTTACCATATTAAAAAAAATTTTATTAAATTATCTAAAGAAAAAATAATTTTTTAATAATAAAGATAGCGGGGCCTAGATTTGAACTAGGGCTCTCGGGGTTATGAGCCCCGCGGGATCACCAGACTACCCCACCCCGCTATGGATAAAATAGCCAACTCTAATAAGAGTTATTATTATTTAAGTTTAAAGTTATATATAAAGGTTTTGTTTTTACTAAAAAAATTAAAGAAAAAATAAGATTACTTATTTGATTTTTTAATAACAATTTTTTCTGCAGTTACTTGAGGTGGTATCGTATTTGTAGGATCCCCCAGAGTATACACTTCTACTTTAGAACCTCTTACTAACTGATTCATTTTACATTCAACTTGCTTACTATCCTTAGATTCCTTGTATATTTTAGTATTCTTTGTTATTATTACTGACATGTTAGATGTGGAGTTAGTTTCATCATGAATGTAAATTGTTCCTATTGTTTGATTTGTACTGTTAGCAACATTAGTTGTATTTCCAACAACAGTTCCAGTTAAGTCAGGTAATTGATCCATTGTTGCAGAATATGTACCATAAACTATACCTACTAATACTACAATTAATACTAATGCTTGTAATGGTGAAAGTTTCATAAAATATACCTATCTATTTTGTATTATAAACTATGTTCTTTTTATTTTATAATATTATTCTATTTTACATTTTTCTATTATTCATCCAAATCCCCAAGGTATGTTGCATAAAATCCATCAGTATCTGCATATATTGGTTTAAAACCATATTCTTCAGATTTCTTCATTGCTGATTTAATATATTCTCTACCCCATGCAGTTATTGCAGCAGCACACTCTATTTTATACCATCTGAATCTAGAATAGCCGTAAGCACCAAACATCGAATTAGCTAATCTTTTAAGTCCTTGTTGTTCAAAATCATATGCTCTTTTTTGTTCAGGTACTGTTTCTTCCTTCATTAATTTTTTTATTCTCTGTCTTTCATCTAAAATATAACCAATTATTGATGGAATAAATCCTTTTGGTTCTTTTCTAAATTTAAATCCATCTTCAGGACTAACATAATATTCTGATTCATTAAAGCCTGAAACATCTTCAATGATAGTATCGGGAGAAATATTTTGAGCAATAATAATTGAAGGATATAGACTTTTAAAGTCCAGATAAGCTATATGTTCAAATAATCCTTTTTCAGGATCTTTTACATATCCTCCCATAACTCCCTTATTTCTACGTTGTGAATATTCATTACCACTTGGTTTATTTGGTATGATATTATTTTTTTCATATGCCTTGAGGATAAGATACCATTCTACCATTTGTCCAGTAGTCATACGAGCTATATCAAATAATGGTTGACCTACAAGTCTAGCTTGAGCAATAGCAAGTGGTGTTAGTTTATCACCTATTGCAGTAGTTGTAACAGCATCATCCATGGAATAATCAAATAATTCTTCAAGTTTTTCATCATTAGAATCCCAGTATTTGTAGATTTGGTTTCCAGGAACATCAATTTTTTCTTGATCAAATAATTCCTCATAAACTCGCTCTAATGTATATCTATCTAAACTCATATTTCTTCTAACTAGCAAATATAAATCCACATGTATTCGTCCCCGAATTACACCTGCATTAGCAAAGCCTCTCTTCATAAATTTTATTCCGGAGCCATCTATTCCTAAATTTAGGTTAATTTTTAATTTATCAGCCCTTTTTTTAATGTAAGGTAAATCAAAATTATCAGAATTATATCCTACCAGCATGTCAGGATTTTCTTCTTTTATTATTTCACCAAATCGTTTAATCATGTCTTCTTCTGTAGGTAATGTTTCAACAAAATCTCTATTAGATTTTTTTGTAGACAATACTTTTTTAAAACCATTACTTCCACATAGACTCATCATAATAATTGGATCTTTTTCTGCATCAGGCATCCCTTCTGCATTATACACTTCTATATCAAAGCTAAGTAATTTATTTTCATTGATAACTTCATGTGTATCATAAGGATCTTCTAATAATTTAAATAATATGACATTATCATCAACTTTTAATTCTTCCCTATAAATATTAGCATCTAATGTTTTACCCTGTAATTTAATAATATTTGTTGGTGTTATTTGTTTATCAATTAAGTATCTTCTATAAAAGGGAATATCATATTCCCTGATTTGTTTAACTGAGGGTAAATCACGAATATCATCCCTATATTTTGGTACATCTTGTGGATGATTAAGTGTAATTTTTATAAATTCTCTTTCTATGCCAATATCTATTTTTATTTCAATTTCTAAATCATCCAAATCTAATTCTCTAAGTTCTACTAAGCATTCATCCATATTTCGTGGTAAAACATATAAATATGGTTTAAATGTAGTATCAAATGCAATGATATTTTCATTTGTCTCAGAATCAACTCCAAATAATCTAACTATTGGTTTATTATCACGACTTACATAATCAATATCATTAAGAACTATTGTCTTTGTTTCCATGAATTTAATATATATAAATAAGAATATTAAAAAGTTTATATCAAATAAAAGAAAGTATAATCATATATTGAAATCATGAAAAATAAGCTAAAAATAATATTTTAGAAGAAAGATAGTTATGGTAAATTTTAGAAAATTAGAAGATTATGATGATATAGAAAAAATTGCTACTTGGATTTATAGTACTGATGAATTTACATTTAATATAGTATTTAAAAATAAGATAAATGCTATTAAAGCTCTAAAAAAACTTATTCAAAGTGATTATATAAATCCATACCATAGACATTTTATAACTATCTGTTATAGCAATAATCGAGAAGAAATTCATGGAATTGCCGTGTCATTTAAAGGTTCAGATATTTCTATTAAAAACACATATAAAGCAATGAAATCTACGTCGTGTACTAATATACCATTAATTATAATATACTTAGCAATATGTCGTTTTTTTGCTTCATCTATTGCTAATGAGGATTATTATCTTGGAAATTTATTTGTAAATCCCAAACATCGTCATGAAGGTGTTGGAAGTAAATTAGTTAATAAATGTAAAGAATTAGCTATTACTTCTAATTCAAATGCATTACTGTTAGATGTAGAACATGAAAAAGAATATTTATTGGATTTTTATGATAAACTAGGATTAAAATTAGATAGTGAAAATTATCATAAAATATTTGGTAAAATTTATGGGTGTTATGGTTTAAAATATAATTTAAAATAGAAGGAAGAATAAATATGGAAAAAGTTGATGATATTACAATAATTTTAGGAAGAGAAAGAGATTCAAATTGTTACATTATAGATGATTGTTTAATTGACCCTGGAAGTGGATTAAATAATGATTACCTAATTTCATCTATAGAAGAAGCAGGAATAAGTATGGATGACATTAATAAAATAGTAAATACCCATTGTCACTTTGATCATATGGGTGCTGATAAATATTTACAAGACACATATGGTTATGAAATATATATGCATCCTCTTGATATACAAACAGTAGAAGAAAAAGATATTGATGGAACAGTAGCATCCTCATTTGGCATGACTGTACCTGATTTAGATATTAAACCACTCGATACTGATGATAAAATAGGTAATTATACTGTAATTCATACCCCTGGACATACTCGTGGAGGAATATGTTTATGTGATGGAAAAAATCTAATAAGTGGAGATACTGTATTTTCTGGAGGTAATTTTGGAAGAACTGATTTACCTACAGGTAGTCGAAAAGATATTAGAGAATCTATTTTAAAATTAGCTGATTTGGATGTTGTACAATTATTCCCAGGTCATGGTCCTTATGCAACATCCGCTGTTTCTGAACAAATGGCTTTAGCTGTAATGATAGCTTCAAGATTATGAAAAATAATAATTATTCCCTCACATCTTTTTTTTTAAAATAAAATAAAGGTTATCCTAGTAATCCACTTTTAGTAAAGTATTTTTTTATTTTTTTAGCAGATTTTGTTTTAACTAGAAGAGTTAGTTTATCTTCTTTTTCGATTACAATATTATTTTGAGCAATAAGAGGTTCATTATTTTTATAGCATAGCATTATTATAAAATTTTCTGAAGGACTAATTTCTCCTATTTCTTTACCAACTACTTTATTTGATTTTGCTATTAAACTCATTAATTCATAATCTTCTTTTCCAGCAGAATTAATCTTAAAAACATTGGAATTAATTATTAATTGTTGAATATCGGCACAAGTTGTGAGTTCTGGACTTACCACTTCATTTAATCCTATTTTTTTAAACATTTTAATATGTGTTGGATTTTCAGTACGTGCAATTATTTTTTTAAGATTATAATTTTGTGCAGTTATACCAATTAGAAGATTTACTTCATCAATACTTGTAGCTGCTACAATAATATCTGCTTCTTTAATTCCTGCTTTTTCTAGTACTGCTTTATTAGTAGCATCCCCTTTAATAATTGAAATATCTTTAAATTTCTTATCAATTATACTTAGTACTTCTTTATTATCTTCAATAAGTGTTATATCATAATCCCATCGTTTTTTAAGAAGTCCTATTAAACGAATACCTACTCTTCCTCCACCAACAATAATTACATTAACCATACTGCATCTTCTCTATATTATAAATATCATATTTATCTAAATTTACTTAAATAGTTATAATTTTATATGTATTATAATATATTATATAATAATATACTAATTTTTCAGAAATATTATAATAAATAGTAGAGAGGAATATTTTAATGAAAAATTAAAAATAAAAAGGAGATATTATGGATTACAAGAAAGTCTTCGGATTACTGTTAGTTGGATTGATAATACTTGCAGGAATGATTATTTTTATTGGTCCTGGAGAAGTTATGAATGCACTACAACAAGCTAATATGAAATATGTTATACTTGCTATTATTATCCAATTCATAATTATGAGCCTATGGGATATTAAGTGGAGTGTAATACTAGATGGAGTTGGAGTTCCCCATAAGAAACTACAACTATTTGCAATGTTACTTGTTGGATTAGCACTAAACAACTTAACTCCCAGTGGTCGTAGTGGTGGAGAGCCTGTTAGAGCATACCTTGTAAGTAAAAGTTCTGGAAAAAGTTTCAAAACAACTTTTGCTACTGTAATAGGAGATAAGATATTTGACATATTTCCTTTCACAGTATTAGCTCTAGCTGCAATCACATATCTAATATTTACATTACATCTAAGTCAGAGTATAATAATTACTTTGATTATTGCCATGATTTTATTCATAGCAATAATTGCATTTTTAATATATATCTGTTTTAATGAAGCTTTAGGAATACGTGTGATAAAATGGGTATTTAGACAATTAAGACGATTTATGTCACGAGATTTGGATACTTATGAATTTAAAACATTAGAAGCACTTATTGATTTTCAAGAAAGCTTAAAGTATTTATTAAAAGATCAGAAAATATTCAGTGCGGCTCTTACAATAGCTTTTATTGTATGGTTTTTAGAAATATTAAGAGTATATGTCGTATTTTTAGCATTTGGCGTTAACGTTTCATTAGGAATGGTAGCATCAGTATTTCTACTATCAACACTAGTAGGTATGATACCTGCTCTTCCTGGAGGAATTGGAACTATCGATGGAATAATGATTATAGTTTACTCATTAGCTGGAATATCACCATTTATAAGTACAGCAGTAACACTTATTGAACGATTAATATCTTTTTGGATGGTCTCAATAATGGGATTACTCATACTTCCTTACTTTGGAACGGGAGTATTAGATGAAGTAAGTACGGATAGCTAAAATATTAACATCCACTCCCAACTATTTTTTTATAAAAAAATTTTATTTTTAGGAGCATTAATTATGAATTTACCAGAAATAGATGATACTTATGCAGAAGCATTTAAAACAAAAGCAGCCCACCTATTAATTACAGCTGCTACAAAAAAATTAGCATATATTGCTGCAACAGAAGCAACAGGATTTGGAACATCTTTTATAGGATGTCCAGCAGAAGCAGGAATTAATCAATATATACCTCCAGAAAAAACACCAGATAATCGTCCAGGTTATTCAATAATAATTTGTCAAAATAAAACAGCACAAGTAGAAACACAATTATTAGAAAGAATTGGACAATGTGTACTAACTGCTGCAACAACAAGCGTATTTAACCTATTACCCGAAAGTGATAAACAAACAAATCTAGGATTTAAATTAGCATTTTTTGCTGATGGATACCAGGAAAAAATAGAAAAATATGGTAAAACTATGTATAAAATACCAGTTATGTCTGGTGATTTTTTAATAGAAGAAAATTTTGGAATAACTGATGCAGTAGCAGGAGGTAACTTATTCATAATGGCAAAAACCCAGCAATCAGCATTAATTGCTGCGGAAGCTGCAGTGAATGCAATTGAAGAAATCCCTGGAGTAATAACCCCATTTCCAGGAGGAATTGTAGCATCAGGTTCTAAAGTAGGATCTAAAAAATACGAATTTATGCATGCAACAACAAATGAGGAATATTGTCCTACACTAAAAAATAAAATACCAAATTCCAAACTAAGCGATGATACAAATGGAGTTTATGAAATTGTTTTTGATGGACTTACCGAAGAAAGTGTAATAAAAGCAACAAAAACTGCAATAGAAGCTATAAAAACAATACCTGATGTTCAAAAAATATCTGCTGGTAATTATGGTGGAAATCTCGGAAAATATAAAATAAAACTTATAGACTAAATGGTGATAAAATGAAAGATGTACTAACTCCCATTGAAATGAGAGCAATTGATAAAAACACTGCATACAACCATATTCCCACTTTAGTTCTCATGGAAAATGCAGGTGCAAGTATTGCTAAGTATATTGTAGAACACTACCCTGATAAGAAGAAAGTATCAATATATTCCGGAACTGGTGGAAATGGAGGCGATGGTTTTGTTGTAGCAAGACATCTCTTAAATTATGGGTATAAAGTACATCTACTTCTTTTATCAAAACCAGAAAATATCAAAAATAATGATGCACTCATCAACTGGAAAGCTATTGAAGTAATTAGTACTACAACAAAAAATCTTAAAACATCCATAATTACTGATTCAGAACAATTAACTCCAGATAATTCTGATATAATCATAGATGCACTTCTTGGAACAGGTGTTAATGGAAAAATAAGACAACCTACATCTAAGGCAATAGACACTATTAATTATTCACCAGCTATTAGAATTTCTATTGATGTTCCATCAGGATTAAATCCAGAAACAGGAAATGTGAAAGATAAATCAGTTATTGCACATACCACATTAACATTACATAAGAAAAAAACAGGACTAGTTAAAAGTGAAGAAAGATATACAGGAGCTATAGAAGTACTAGATATTGGTATTCCACAAGTATCAGAGGAATACACAGGAAGTGGTGATCTACTTAAACTAAAAAAACCAGAAGTTACATCACACAAGGGAGATAATGGATCTGTACTGATAATTGGTTCTAATACTGATTATATAGGAGCTGTAATATTTGCAGCAGAAGCATGTATTTCACAGGGCATTGATTTAGTATATATTGTTGTTCCAGAAACATCTGCAAGTATAATTAAACAATATAATCCAGAATATATTGTTAGAAGCATTCCAGGAAGTATACTAAGCATGGATGGTTTTGAATTAATTAAACCATTAATTGAAAAAGTAGATTCCATTCTAATTGGCTCTGGTGCTGGACTTAATAGTAAAACAGGAGAATTATTCAATAATATTGTTAAATCAGTAGATAAACCAATTATTATTGATGCAGATGCTTTGAAATTAGTTGATAAAGAAAATATAAAAAAAGGCAATATTATATTAACACCACATGCTCGTGAATTTGAAACATTTTTTAGCTGTGAATTACCTAAGAAATTAGAAGCAAAAAAAGAATTACTACAAAAATTATCTATAGACTATACTACAACAATACTCCTCAAAGGTGTTGTTGATATTATTACATGTCCTGATGATTATAAATTAAATAGTACTGGTAATCAAGGAATGACTGTTGGTGGTACAGGAGATATTCTTGCAGGATTAACTACTGCAATTTCAACTAAAAATAGCTTATTTGAATCTGCTTATATAGCCTCATTCATCATAGGATGTGCTGGTGATGAAGCCTTAGATAAATATGGATTTAAGTATTCATCAAAAGATATCTTAGAATTTTTATAGGAGTTTTAATTACTCCTATATTAAAGATAATAATACCAAGATAAACGTGCCAAAAACTCCTCCAAATCCTGAAATAATAATAGTCAATAAATTAATTGGAATATCAATTCCAGGAACAATATTCACAAATCCTAATAAAATCCATCCCGCTAAAAGATGAACACCTATTTTTAAAATTAACCCACCATAAGATATGATGAACTTAATAATCAATATTACAATTAACAACAATACTATTAAAGTTAATATACCTGATAAAATCATGATATCACATCCATAATACTTGTTTTCATAAAAATAATAAAATATTTACTATTAAAAATTATACTTCCATAATTAACTATAAACATCATAGATAATATTTATTTTTAAAATATATGATTAATTAAAGTACTAAAAAAAATAAAAAAAATAGATTATGCTATATATACATTTTCTACTTGTTTTTCTACAATATTCATTAAATTCCGTTCAGTTTTTGTTATTTCTTCTTCATAATTTTCTGCACAAGTTTGTACTATTGTTTTAATTGTAGTCTTTACAAGAACTTGTTTTGTAACTTTATTTTTTTCTTGATTTAAATTTTTCATCAAAAAAAGAAATTTAGAATTATTTTATTAAATTGAAAAAAAATTAGTTAAAATCATACATTATACTTAAATTAGTAGAATAAACTACTTTATTTTTTTGTAAAAGTTATTAAAATTTATTATTCTAAAAATTATATTCTTATTCTTAAATTTGTTTTATGATTATTCCTATTTTGTAAATTTTGCTTTATGGATTTATCAATTTTTTAATACATATTTTTATATTAAATAAATAATATACTAAATATTAGTTTATAATAAGTTTTTTATGATAGGGAGGTGTTAAGTTTAGGTTCACTTAAATATGTAGTATTTAATTCTTTAATTGGTGAAATTGGTCTTGTATGGGATAAGAATGAAATTATAAAACAAATAGTGTTACCTCATGTTCAGACAAAAAAGTTTAGTTATAGTAGTCTTCAGTATAAGGGTGTTTTACAGTGCACTAATCCTAGTGAGTATATTCATAATGTTATGTCTGATATAAAAAATATTATTATGGGAAATAATAATATTCATTTTGAAGATAATCAACTAGATTTAGATGTTCTTACTGATTTTCAGAAGGTTGTTTTATTAAAACAGAATGCAATTCCCTATGGTAAAGTAATTACCTATAAGAAATTAGCTGATATGATTGGTAAACCTAGAAGTGCTAGACCTGTGGCTAATGTTTTATCATCAAATCCATTTCCCTTAATTATTCCATGTCATAGAACTGTTCGTTCTGATTGGACTATTGGAGGGTATGCTGGAACTAAGGATGGATACTTTAAACAGTTTATTTTAGAAAATGAAGGTATTCAATTTGAAAATGGTGTTGTTAAAAAAGAATACCGTTATCAATGTGAAGATCTTGAAGTTAAAAATGTTGTATTATAACTTTTTCTTTTTATTTTTTTGTAGTGTTTCTAAGTTTATTTGTTCTTCTTATAGTGTAATAAATTATAAGTTTTAACTTATAAGTTAAAAGATTAATGAAAAAATAAGAAAAAATTAATAAATATATTAAAAATAAGTTTTATAAAAAAAGAAGGTTGAAGAATTATATTTCTTCATCTTCATCTAATGCTACTCTCATTGTGTCAGAGTCTTGAGGCATGTATCTAAGGAAGTCATCTGCTGCTCTTCTTACATCGGAAGAACCAATAATGTATCTACCTGCAATAATAATATCTGCACCATTGGATAATGCTTTATTTACTTTTTCAGGTGTTACTCCACCAGCTACTGCTACTAATCCACGTTTACCCAGTTTGGATTTGATTTCACTGATGTTACCCCATTCTGATGCTTGTTCATTGTCATTATCTCTCATTGTTTCAGAGTCAATATTTCTGTGTAATAAGACTATGTTTGGTTTTAAATTGAGTTGTTCAAGTTTTTCTGGAATATCTTGTACATTCATCATGTCAAGTATGGAGTATATTCCTTGTTTAGAACATTCATGTATAGCTTTTTCAATAGATTCGTTTGTTCCAAGACCAGAAATAGCTACTGCATCTGCTGTTTGGTCTGCAGCCATTTTAACTTCTACTCTTCCAACATCTAATGTTTTAAGATCAGCAATAATGAAAGCTCCAGGTCTTTCTTCTCTTATTTTACTAATTATTTCTACACCGAATTTTTTAACTAATGGTGTACCAGCTTCAATAAGAATTCTTTCACGTTTTGGTAAGTCTCTTATGATACTACGCATTTTATCTTCATTATCAAGATCTAATGCAACTTGTAAGTAAGGTGGGTTCCATAATTTCATAGCTTTGAATCCCATAATTGGATGAGTTCCTCTGTCTTTTTCTGCTAATACTTTATCTACTGATGGATATTTATCAAATGCACGTTTAATTGCAAGTTTGGTTGCTCCATAGTTGTATTGGTATATTTTACGATAATCTTTTGCAGAAGGATCAATAAATACATTTACCATTATTACAATATCTTCAACAATATCACTTGGTATAATTTCTTCTTCTACTGCATCAGCTACTGCTCTTCCTACTGCAGTTTGAGCTGGACCAAATATTTTACTTGCATCATCTAAGTTTTGTACTGTTACTTTAGGTATGATGAGTGTTGCAGGTTTTGCAGTTAAGTTTGGTCTGATTACTGCAAGAAGAGGTGTGTGTCCAACAGACATACTTGCCATGTTTGTTGCAAATGCAGTTCCTACAGGACCTTCTTTATCTCCAATTATAAGGTCGATATGTGCTAATTCGGGTCCATCTCCTATTAAAGCTTCTCCTATTTCATACATTAGTTCTTTCTCCATTAAATTTATTCTAATTTTTTTATTTTATCATTTTTTTAAGATGTTGGATTTGAAAAACAATTTTAAAAAAAAAAGTTTTCATTATAATATTATATTTGTTTATCTGTAATTATATATTTCACTGATTAAATTACATTATAATCATACAAAAAAAATAAGAATAACTTATTAAAACATAATATTTACTTTAATTTTAATATTAAATAAAACACATAATTAAGTAAGGAATTAAATATAGATTTAAATCATATGGAAAGATGAAAATGAAAATTGATACACATATACACAGCCAGTATTCAAAAGATTCAATTGCCCCCTTAGAAGATATTGTTAAATATAGTCAAAAAACAGGTTTGAATGCAATAGCTATAACAGATCATGATGAAATAAAAGGAACATGGGCTGTTAGAAAAATAAAACATGAAGGATTACTATTAATTCCAGGAGAAGAAGTAAGTAGTACTCAAGGTCATATAGTAGCATTAGGTATAACTGATTATATAAAACCATTACAAACACCTCAAGAAACAATTGATCAAATCCATGACAATGCAGGTATTGCAATAGCAGCACATCCTTACTGTTATTACAGAAGTGGTCTTGGAAATATTGTGCAAAAATTAGATGTTGATGCAATGGAAACTATGAATTCAAGATTTATACTAGGTATATCTAATTATTTAAGTAAAAGAGTTTCTAATAAGAACAATATTCCAGCAATAGGCGCTAGTGATGCTCATTTCATAAAAGGAATAGGTCGATGTTATACAGAAATTCCTGATTGTGATGATGTAGATACTTTAATTAAATACATAAAAAAAGGAAAAACTAGTGCTCATGGAGAACGTACCCCTATGAATCTTATTATTAAAGAAGTAATTCGTAAAAAAGGTCGTAAAACAAAACCTAAAACAGAATAAATGTATATGAGATAATCTGTTTCTCAAAGAAAATTATCTTATAAATATTTAAAATTTTATTTTCAAAAAAAAGAAATATAGAATAGTTATTCCATATTTTTAAGTTGTTCATCAATTTTATTAACTCGTTCTTCTAATGAATCAACTCTTTTATCCGTAATCTCTTTATATTCATTAAGGTCTTTTTCTAAAGTATTATATTTATCAATAACTATATCCAAATCATCTTGTGTTGTAAGATTCCAATCTTCAATTACTTGTTCACTTTGTTCATTGATGAATTGATTTATTTTTTTAGACATTGCATCGGTTCTTGTTGTAATATATTCTTCTTCATCATCTTGAACTCTATCTTTAAGTTTATCTCCAAATCTATTTACTGTTTCAGCAAAGTTAGAAACATATTCCTCTTGTCCCACTCGTTCACTGAAATCTTCTGCTCTATTATACATATCCCTATATACAGGATTATTTGTACTTTGTAAATAATAAAATACTAGAATAAGTATTGCTATGATTAGTATTACTATTGCCAGTATGGAAGCATGATCCATGTATTAGTCCCCTTATTATTTTTTAAGAGATTTTTCTATCTCTGCTTCTTTTTTATCTAATTTTTCAGCTAATTTCTGAAGTTTTAAGAGTTCACTTTTTGCTTCAAGTTGTTCTACTCTTTCGTTTACCTCTGTACTTAGTAAACCTACTTTTCCCATTATTTCAGAAGTGTTAATTCGAATTTGTTGAAGTTTTTCCTGATCTTCTTTAGATAATTCAGACATGTTTTCTTTCATACGTTTATTTTCCAAGTCTTTTTCTACTAATTCAATTTTTTTAAGTTCCATTTGTCTTTCAAGTAATGTTACATTATTTCGTGAAACTGCACTTTTTCTCCACTCCACAACTATTACTATTATTGCAATTAAAAAAATTATAGCTAGTGCTAGTAAAAAGATTTGGTCTTCTGTGAATGCTATAACCATTATTTAACCTTCTTATATAATTATTTTTTTCTATTTAATATAGATTGTATATTATATTATTAGTTTAATTCTTTATTATATTTATGATATATGAGTTATATAATCACTGAAAACATGAAGATAATTTAATAAGTTCTTATGAAAAATTAGATGTTTAGAAAATTAATTTAAAAAAAAGGATTTAAAGAAGGTTAATTTATATTTTTACTTCTTCATATACCATGTCAATTGCTTTGGACATTGCTTCTTCTACACTTTCTGATAATCCATATTCAACAAATGGTGATGATACTTTTTCTGGTTGACATGCTATGATAACTATTTCAACTTCGTCTAGTTCATCTAATGGGTCTGCTACTGATACGGAGTGTGGATCTTGATATTTTCCTTCAGGAACTTGATCTTTTGATAATTTTTTTATATCCCCTGGTTTTCCTCCAAAGTTAGCTATATCTAATATAATTATTTTTTTCCACATGGGATTTGGTAATGAAAATAGGTAGTGAGGTGCACTTGTACCCGCATCAATTGTCATTACATTTTCTGGAAGAGGTCTTTTATTTAATTCTTCTTCGATTTTATTAATTGTTGCAGGTCCAAATCCATCATCTTTGAATAATACATTTCCACAACCTACAACTAATACTTCAGCGTCATATGTCAATATAATTTCTCCAATTTTATTTTATTATTTATTTAGTCTGTATATTTTTATTTATATTATATTTAATATATGATTGTTTTCACTTTAGATTTTTTTGGAACATAACATGTTATCATATCCCTTTCAGATTCTTCATTTAATGGTTCATTAAGTAATGAGTTATACCATGATAATACCATTTTATTTGTAGTTGGATCCATATATAATGCATAACCTTCAATATTATCCATCATGAATAATATCCATCTATCTGTACCTTCTAAAGTTTTATAGATTCTACAAAAAAATTTATTTTTATCAGAATCATCAGAAAAAGACATATAAATATTATTCAAAGAAAAAGATTCTTTAGGCTTTAATAATTTAGCAGATAGTTTATAAGATAATAATAATTCTTCTACATCACTTAATTTTAGATTTAAATAAATATTATCATCAATAGTTAAATCAAGTAATACTTCATCATCAGTTATAATCATGAGAACCACATAAGAGTAAAATGTTAAAAAAAAATATTGAAAAAAAGAAAGGAATCGAGATTAATTAATTACCAAAAGATTCTTTAACTTTATCAAAGAAGCCATGTTTAACATGACTAATTTCTTCACCACTTTCATCAGCGAAATCTTTAAGAATTTCTTTTTGTTTATCAGATAATTTTTTAGGAACAACAACGTGTACTTTAACATAGAGATTACCTTTATCTTTACCCCAGTTAATTCTTTGTATACCTTCTCCTTTTAGTTTAAAGGTACTTCCACTTTGTGTTCCTGCAGGAATTGAAAGTGTTGCTGTTTTTCCATCTATTGTAGGTACATCCACTTTATCTCCAAGACATGCTTGAACATAACTTATTGGTAGTTCATAATACAAGTGTTGACCTTCCCGTCTAAATAAGTCATGTTTTAATACATTTATAGTTACATATAAATCTCCAGAAGGAGCTCCATTTATTCCATCATCTCCTTCACCAGAAACTCTTAGTCGAGACCCTGTCTCTACACCTGCAGGTATATTAATAGAAATGGTATTAACAGTAGATTTTAATCCTTTACCCCTACAATCAGTACATGGTTTTTCTATAATTTGTCCTTCACCATTACATTGTGGACATGGAGATACCGTTGCAAATTGACCTAGTGGCGTATTTTGTACTTGTCTTACCTGACCAGCACCATTACAATTTGAACAAGTTTTTGAGGAGGAACCAGGTTCTGCTTTAGATCCATTACATGTTGGACATGTTTTTTTATGTCTTACATCAATCTTTTTAGAAACTCCAGTTGACACTTCTTCAAGAGTTAAATCAATAACTTGTTCTAAATCTTGACCTCTACCAGAATTTCTTGAAGAACCTCCACCAAATCCGAAAAGGTCAAAAATACTTCCAAATCCTCCTTGACCTCCACCAAATCCACTGAATATATCTTCAAAGTTTATATTGTTAAATATATCTTCTTGACTAAAGCCATCCATTCCTGCATGACCATATGTATCATATCTTTGTCTTTTATCATCATCAGATAAAACCCCATATGCTTCACTTAATTCCTTGAACTTTTCTTCAGCATCAGCAGCACTATTTTTATCAGGATGATATTTCATAGCTAATTTACGATAAGCTTTTTTAATTGTTTTTTTATCGGCGTTTTTATCTACACCTAATACTTCATAATAATCTCTCTTATCTGCCATTTTTCTGACTCCCTTTCCTTTTTAAATTATTATAATGAAAATTTGGAAAAAATAGTTTTTTGAGTGTTATTTTCCCATTAACTATTTCTTTAATTAATTATGGGATTTCTTTATTTATATTTATTTTAAAGTATTACAGCTAATTATTTTTTTTTCATATAGAGCAACAGAGTATTTATTTAATTTAAAGTTAATTTTTATAATAAAACTCTAAAATATTCCTTTTATCGTCTACACTATTAAATAACTTTTTTCATAGAATATCTAATAGATTATGTTATTATTCTTTTTTAAAATATTTATTTTGTCAGAAAACTTATTAAAATCCTATCAATAATAATTTTCATTATAGTTTATGACTACATTATATGTTATAAAAAAAATGCTTTAAAAAGGTTAATTAAGAGATACTAATTATCTCTTAAATGTATTTATTGTTTTTCAAAGTCTGCATCAATTGTGTCATCGTCTGCTTGAGATGGGTTATCTTGTGCTTGTTGTTGTGCTTGTTGTTGTGCTTCTGCAGCTTGTTGGTATATTTCTGCTCCAATTTCTTGTATTGTTTTATCTAATGTTTCTGATTTTTCTTTGATTAAGTCAATATCATCTTTTTCTATTGCATCTTTGAGTTCTGCTTGTTGATCTTTAAGAAGTGTTTGTTTTTCTTCTGCTAATTGATCTTTGAGTTCTTCTAATGTTTTATCAACTGTGTATACTAATGTATCTGCATTGTTTCTTATTTCAATTTCTTGTTGACGTTTTTTATCTTCTTCTGCATGTGCTTCTGCTTCTTTTACTTTTTGTTCAATTTCTTCATCAGATAATTTGTTTGATGATGTGATTGTTATTTGTTGTTCTTTTCCAGTTCCTTGATCTTTTGCAGATACATTAATTATACCATTTGAATCTATGTCAAAAGTTACTTCAATTTGTGGTGTTCCTCTTGGTGCGGATGGTATTCCTACTAATTGGAATCTTCCAAGAGTAGTGTTATCATTTGCCATTGGTCTTTCACCTTGAACTACATGAATATCTACACTTGTTTGACCATCTGCTGCTGTTGTAAATATTTGACTTTTTTTGGTAGGAATTGTTGTGTTACGTTCAATGAGTTTTGTAGCTACCCCTCCCATTGTTTCAATACCTAATGATAATGGTGTTACGTCGAGTAATACTAAGTCATCAATTTCTCCTGCTAGTACTCCTCCTTGAACTGATGCACCTGATGCTACACATTCCATTGGGTCAATTCCTCTTTCTACTTTTTTACCTACAAAGTCTTCAACATATTTTTGGATTGAAGGCATTCTTGTTGGTCCACCTACAAGGATAATTTTATCAATGTCACTGTTACTCATTTTTGCATCAGTTATTGCTTGTTGAATTGGTGCTCCACATTTTTGTATAATTGGATCTACGAGTTCTTCAAGTTTTGCTCTGGTTAATGTCATGTTTAAGTGTAATGGTCCTGCTTGTGTTGCTGTGATGAATGGTAAATTAATATCTGTGGTTAATGTTGTGGATAATTCTATTTTTGCTTTTTCTGCTGCTTCTCTTAAACGTTGTGCTGCTTGATCATCATTTAATAAGTCCACACCATTTTCTTTTTTGAATTCATCTGCAATATATTTCATTAATGCAAGGTCCATGTCTGTTCCACCAAGTTGAGTGTCTCCACTTGTAGCTTGTACTTCGAAGATTCCTTCTCCGAATTCCATGATTGTTACATCGAGTGTTCCTCCACCAAGGTCAAATACTAATATATTTACATCTTCTTCATCAGTTTTATCTAATCCATATGCTAAACTTGCTGCAGTTGGTTCATTTACCAATCTTAGTACTTCTAATCCTGCAATTTTTCCTGCATCTTTTGTTGCTGTTCTTTGGTTATCATCAAAGTATGCTGGTACTGTAATTACTGCTTTTTTAACTGGTTCTCCTAGGAATGATTCTGCATCTTTTTTGATTTTTTGGAGAATTAAAGCAGAAATTTCTTGTGGTGTGTAATCTTTTCCTTGTATGTTTACTGTGTAGTCTGAACCCATATGTCTTTTAATTGCACTTATTGTATTTTCAGGGTTTGTTACTGCTTGTCTTCTTGCTGGTTCTCCTACTAGTACTTCTCCTTCTTCTGTAAATGCTACATAACTTGGGAATGATTTTCCGTATTGTGTTGCTCCTTCTGCACTTGGTATAATTGTTGGTTTTCCACCAATTAATGCTGCTGCTGCGGAGTTACTTGTTCCTAAATCGATTCCTATTACTTTTTCTTCTGCCATATATATCACCTTTTTTAATTATTTTATTATTATTGTATTATCGTAATTGTTTTTTTTAAATAAGTTATTTTTTACATACTTTTACTTTTGAGTATCTTATAACTTTTGAATTTAGTGTGTATCCTTTTTGTAAGTCTTCAATGATTTCATTATTTTCGTATTCATCATTGTTTTCTGTGAGTAGAGCTTCATGTTTGTATGGATCAAATTTTTGATGTTCTGTTTTTATTTCTTCTACTCCTTCATCTTGTAATATTTTTGTGAGTTTTTTGTAAATTAATTCTACTCCTTCTCTCAGATTTTTATCTTCTTTGACTTCTAGAGATCGTCCTAAATCTTCGTATGCCTCCAGTATATTAAGTATTAATCCTTCATTGGCATATTTTATGAAGTCTTGTTTTTCTTTTTCTGATCGTTTTTTGAAGTTCTCGAAATCTGCTCTTGATCTTTGAAGTTTATCTTTGTATTGTTGTATTGTTTCTTCTTGTTGTTTTATGATTTCTTCTTGTGTTGGTTCTGTTTTTTCTTTTTCATTAATTTCTTCTTGTTCTTCTATGTTTTCTGTTGTTTTTTGATTTTTTTCTTCTTCAGTCATTTATTCACCCTTATTTATTTTTAAATTTAATTTATGAGTCCTTTTTAATTTTTAAGGGCTTTTTTTATTATAGTAACCCTAAGTTATAAAATATTTTATTTTGTTAATTATACTTTAGTAACAAAATGTTATATATACTTTATGTTATTTTAGTAACCTTAAGTTACAAAACTAATTTTTGATAATAATAAATAAATACAACATAGTATATAAAGATTATGCTATTTTAGTTACATTTGGTAAGATTTATATATAGATAAAAATATAATAAACAACATAGAAACAAGAAAAAAATAAATAAAATAAGAAGAGGATAACATGGACTTAGAAGCAGTACTTGACGTAATCGGATGTAAAACAAGAAGAGAAATCCTAGCATTACTTACTGATGAACCAAGATTTGTAAGTCAAATTTCACAACAATTAAATATAGGTCAAAAAGCAATAATAGGACACCTAAAAGCAATGGAAGAACTAGGCCTAATCAATCCAACATATCAGAAAATAGAAAGAGGAAGACCAAGAAAATACTATGAAATATCACAAGACATAGAAATAAAAATATTCATAAAACCAGACACAATTAATATGCACATGATGGGCGAGGAATTTACAGAACTATATAACATTGAAGAAAGACTATATCTGGGTGATGAAGAAGCAATAAACGACCTTAAAACAATAATACAAAAATATAAAAATGCATTAAAATATGCAGAAGAACTACTAAACAAAGTAGAAAACCCTGAAAAACATAAAACAAAAACAATAATCACCGATATAACCAAAACAAAAGCAATACCCGGCTATAATCTCAATGATTAAAAAATTTATATACTTAAAATAAACAAATACTATTAATATATACTAATAGATTACACAAATCAAGTATTATATTGAAGATATAGGTGAAATGATGGATAAAAAAATTTTATTATCTGTCTTAATAGTAGCCTTAATAGGAATTATCGCAGCTACATATCAAATAAACATAGGTGAAGATATATTAAACCCCTTAGCAAGTGTAGATACGGAAGAATCATCAATAACAGATGTACTTGCTGCTCCAACTGCCGCAGAATCATCAAACACAGGTACAACCACAGATCAAAATGCAGCAGAAACTGCTGCAACAGCTGCTACAGACAAAGCCAATTCACAAGCAACAAGTACAAGTAACACATCACAAAGTAGATCTGGAAATAGTTTAATAAATTCAGAAAACCCTGTAAATACACCAGGTACAGATAATAATAATAATAATAATAATAATAATAATAATAATAATAATAATAATAATAATAATAATAATAATAATAATAATAATAATAATAATAATAATAATAATAATAATAATAATAATAATAATAATAATAATAATAATAATAATAATAATAATAATAATAATAATAATAATAATAATAATAATAATAAT
>NZ_JRWK01000014.1 GCF_001729965.1 Methanosphaera sp. WGK6
AAATATTTGATGCATACATTATTATTTTTAAAAATAAATAATTATGAGTCACCCTGATTTAACTTTAAAAAAAGTTTATAACTATTAAATATTTAAAAATAGTCCATGGATGAAATAATATTAATTTAACTATCCAATCATTTTAATATAATTTTTTTAAACTATAACATAACCCCATTTTATTATAAAGTGATTGTATTAAATCACTACTACTATTTATCGAAGTCATTATTTATATAAATATAGGTATAACTAAATTCATAATGCTTGAAAAATATAACAATGTTACTTTAAATAATTCTAAAAAATATGACTTATATTAAAATATTTAATTAAGTAACATATATGAAAACAATACTAAAAATTCAATCTCAAAAATAATATAAAAAATGGGTGGTGAATAAGGTTTTATATATTAATGTATTTTTAGATCCGTGTTTAATAATTATAAATATATAATTTATAGTATATATTTATTCATTTTTCCATTGTGTGTATCCACAACGACCACATGCATATCTGTCACCGTGGTCTGCCATGAAGATACCATGTGAACATCTTACACATTCAGGATTTTTTCTTACAATTTTACCGTCTTTAACTTCATATAATTCATATTTTTTTGACATTATAATATCCCCATTTTGTTGTATCTATTCTGCATCTTCAGCTTCTTCAGCAACTTCTTCAGCAGGTTCTTCATTTTTTGCAATTACAGCTTTTGTTTCAATTTCATTTAATTTTTCAATGGAATCATAAATTTTTGCTAATCCAACTGCTGTTGCAACTCCATAATTTGGCTTCATGTTGTCCACCACTAGGAGATCGTTAGATGAGTCTTCTAAAGCAACGAGTTTATGTTTTACATCTAAAATATTAGGTGTTCCTTCAGCAGGATATTCACATTCAAATTTAATTTCAGTCCTATTTAATAATGGGTTTTCTTTTTTCTCAATGATTTTTATTTCCATATTATCGTTATTCCTTAATTAATTGTTTATAATAATTTTCAGCTTTATTAAAAGCTTCATCAGTTTTAACCAAAACAACACCTTCTTTTGGTTGACCATAAAGAATAAGAGTGTCTTTTGGTGCATTTAATATACAGGGCAATACTGCTAAATCTTCTTCACCATTAACTACAATAATTACAGGTTCGTTAGATGTAGCTGTGTTTATTGAATCTATAATTAACTCAATTAATTCATCAGTTAATGTCCCTGCAGGATTATCAACATATTTAATGTTATCTGTATGATTTAAGGTATTTTGTACTGGATGTCTTTCAACTAAATTATCTACTATACAAATTTGTGGTTGTAATTGTAAATCAACAAGTTTTCTTGTTGTAACATCACCAATACCAATTATAAGTTTATCTTCGGATAATTGTTCTTGTAGTGGATTTTCAATTAAATTAATGGACTTGTGCAATTCACCTAATGGTTTTTTTAATTCCGTTCTTAAAGATTTTGGTAGTTTTAGCACAATTAATCTCCTTCAATTATTTTCTGACTTTTAATGCATATCTGCCAGGTGAATTAATATTTAATTCATTAGCTAAATCTGATTCATCAGGATCGATCACTACTATTAATCCTGTCCAATTACTTGATGTTTCTGTTCCACATAAAGGACAAACCTTTTCAAATGTCACATATTTACATCTTGGACATGCTCTTTCAGCCATTTTAAGTCTCCTTAAACTTGTTCATACTTATTTTCTATTTTTTTCTTTTTCTTCTTCAATCCATTCGAAACGTCCTAATCCAGGTTGTCTCATAGTTAAACCGATTTTACAATCTTTAGTGGAGTCGCCTTTCATACTTAATGCAACAATTCTTGCACGAACAAAATCTGTTTCATCAAGTGATTTATTTGATTCATTTGCTATTAAAGCTCCACGTTTTACATCATAATTAATATAATCATTAGTTATTTGTGAAACGTGAACTAATCCATCCATTGGACCAATTCTTACAAATGCACCAAATTCAATAATTTCAATTACTTCTCCATCAATTACTTCATGTAACATTGGTTTGTAGAATAATGCATCGAATTTAATATGATAAAATGCTGATCCATCTCCGATTACAACTTTTCCTTGATTATGTTCAAGAATATCTGTAACCATTACTAAAATACCTAAGTTTTTATCAACTTTTCCAACATATTTTCTGTTGAGTATTTCAGCAGCCACTTCTTCAAGTGGTTGATCAAACATATTAGGTGGTACTCTTACTGTATCCTCAATAGTTGCTATTTCGTACACTTAAATACCTCACATGTACTTTCATAGTTCATAAGTTCTTAAGTATATTCATTAAATAAAGAATAATACTTATTTTCTAGTTACTTTTATTATTAGTTATAGAATTTCGTTTAATATAACCATCTACTTCTAAAAATCTATGTTGTCTTAAATAGATTACAGTTATTCCTCTTTGACGTGCTCGTCTTCTGAGAATTTTATCATTTGTACATAAAACATCATTTTTTGTACAATATTTAAGCAATAAATTATCAACATGGTCTGTTTTTTTGATATTTTCTATCTTAAACGGATCTCTACTTGCAAGTTTATATGCTAATGTTGCTGCTAATTTATTTTTTCCTTTAGATTTCTTCTTTAGATTAGCTAGTTCATTGACTACTACTGATGGAACAATTAAATCATAATATGATGGTAATAGATTCTGTAAATCTGTAACCACATCAATATCTAACTGAAACATCATCATCAAAAATTTGTATCAACAACTGCTTTATTCTTTGATGATTCCATAACCTATAAGCCTCCATCTAGCTCCTACACGACGGCTTAAAGCTACACGTTGTCCATCTTCTGCACATACTGGTAATCTTAATTCAACATCAACAAAGTCACCTCTTGCACTTGAAACAAGCCCTACTGTTGTTGTTGTACCAATATTTATCATTAAATTTTCAGAAGAATGAATTGGCTCTACATCTGTTTCATCTTTTGTACCAACTACACGATCAAGTAAATGTGTTTCCATAGTAAATCCTTGAATTGTTGGTGGTAAAGTTCCAGGTTTTCCTGCAATAGATCCAGATAATGAATCTGCTTTAGTTAATGATGGATCTAATAATAAAGCTACTCCTATTAATCCTCCAGGTCCTACTTCATCAACAAAATTATCTGCTGCTTCAAGTCCAGTTATTGTTGAAGTTAAACTTCTCCATTCAACTTTTCCTTTATTTTTAATTTGAATACCTGGTTTAATCTCAATTTCGTCGCCTACTTTGAGTTTTCCTTGTATTAAAGATCCTCCAATAATTCCACCATTGATTTTCTTTGGATGGGTACCTGGCTTATTTATATCAAATGATCTTGCTACATATAATTTTGGATTTTTACGTAGAGATCTTCTTGGTGTTTTAATATGTCTTTGAATAGTTTCAATTAAAACATCAATATTTGCACCTTGTTGTGCTGATATTGGTATAATTGGAACTCCTTCTGCACAGGTTCCTTTTACAAATTCTTTAATTTCATGATAGTTTTCAATTGCTTTTTCTTTAGGTACTGTGTCAATTTTATTTTGAACTACAATAACATTTTTCACACCAATTACATCTAAAGCCATTAAATGTTCTTTAGTTTGTGGTTGTGGACATGGTTCATTTGCTCCTATTACAAGTATTGCACCATCCATTATTGCTGCACCTGAAAGCATTGTTGCCATCAAAGTTTCGTGTCCTGGTGAATCTACAAATGATACTTTTCTAAGTACTTCTGTTTTAGAACCACAGTGTTCACAAGTTTCTTTTGTAGTGTAACATTGAGGTGCTTCACATTCATTACAAGTTCTGAATGTTATATCTGCATAACCTAAGCGTATTGAAATACCTCTTTTAGCCTCTTCACTGTGAGTATCAGTCCATATTCCAGATAAAGCTTTGGTTAATGTAGTTTTACCATGATCAACGTGACCTACTAATCCAATATTTATCTCGGATTGTACTTTCATAAGTTACACCTCCATATGATATCTAATTATTATTTAATTAATAATTAAGTATCTATTCTTCTTGTTCTTCTTCTGGTTCTGCAAAGATTTCAGTTAGTGTTTGTTCTCCTCTTTCTGAAACTTTAACATTGATTTGTGAGATATCATCAGCAATTGTGTTTCCACGTACTGTTTTTCTTCTTCTTAATCCTTTTTTAGTAGGTTTGAATCCAGTTCCTTCACTTACTAAACTTTTGAATCTTCTTGTTCCATCAATGTCTTCTTTCATTGGGAAACCGTTTTTGTCACTACCACCAGTAATTTTTAATTTGTAACCTTTTAATCCAAGAACTCCACCATTGAATTCTTCTCCGATTTTAAGACCGTTTACTACTTTTGCATCTTTATCATCTAATTCTAATTGATAGGTTACATCTGCATCTGATACTACTACTTTGTATACCATTATATGTCTCCATTTATTTTTATTCTAAGTTATTATTTATTGTAGTTACTTAGCTCTACATTAATTTACTGAAATTAGTAGAAGTCTTCATATTCATCTTCATCTAATGTATCAAGTTCACTCCAATCAGTATTTATTATACCCCAATTAGGGTCTTCAATTTGTTGTTTAATTTCTCGTAGTTCATCCATTGTTAAAAGTTCATCTTCTAACAATTTATCACCTAATTCATCACCAAGTGCTAAGAAATTTCTTTCAGACATGTCAACATAGAGTACATCACCTTCTTCAAAATCTTTTTCAAATACAGCACCACTTATTGCCATTGCAACTTGTGATCCTCTTGATGTTTTTTGAAGACTTTCCCCATTGTCTTCCATACTGTCAACTATACCAACTTCATGACCTTTTTCATTAATAAGTGTTACACCTTTTTCTATAATACCAGACATTACTTCTATACCTGCAATTGCAGGTTTACTATGTCTAAATACTAGTTTTGGTATAATTCTTATTTTTGAAGGACGAATTATTGAAGCTAATTTTTGTTTTTTCTGACGTTCTTTAGCTGTTACTACCCATTCAAGATAATCTTCAGTTAATTGATAAATTACTTTATCTTGGAAGACTTTTATTTCTTGATCATGAAGTTCTTCTTCAGCTGAAGGTAGTATATTAACATTAAATGCTATGACTACACCATATTTTTCATCTTCTTTATGCATAATTGATGCATTTATAATATCTCTACGAGAAATATCACCAATTTCTGCAGATTTTATAGGTATATCCTTAGAATCTAATATGTTAACTAATGCTTCTAAAGAACCAAGTGTGTCTGCTTTTACAATAATACCCACATCATTTGTTTGTATACGAATATTATCTACTTCAGATAATAATTCCTCTTCAACTGATTTATCACCATCATTAGCTACTTTTAATGGAGAACCTGCTATCACATCATCTACATGAGGCGCTACTATTTTTACACCTGCTGCAGCTACTATTTGATCAGTATCTTCAAATAATGTTTTTGATTCTCGTATTTCTTCTAATGGTTTTGGTTTTAGCAATGATCTAATCTTTGTTGAAATTATCTTATTATCTTTTGTTAACATCATAATATGGTCTTCTTTATTCAGAACACCATCATAAAGAATTGTATCTATAGTTAATCCTAATCCTTTTTCTTCTTTAACTTCTAGTACTGTACCTGCTGCAGGTGAATTTTCTTCTATTTGGAGTTGTTCACTTAAATATTGGTAAGCAAGTCCTAGAAGCATTGTTAACAATTCAGGTAATCCTTCACCAGTTTTTGCACTTATAGGTACAATAGTAATTTGACTTGCAAAATTACTTATTCTATCAAAACGTTCAGATTCAAATCCTTCCTCATGTAGTGTTCCTACTATTTCATAAAGTCTTTGATCTAAATCAAATACTACTTTTGAATGTTGATTCTGAACAGATTCAGTGAAAGACGTGTTTTTCATTGAATTCCATCCAGGTATATTATCAATTTTATTAGCAGCAACTACAAAAGGTGTTTTTGATGATTTTAATATATTTAAAGCCTCATATGTTTGAGGTTTAAAACCTTCTGTAACATCTAATATAAGAATAGCTAAATCTGCTAAGGATCCACCACGTTTACGTAGTGTTGTAAAAGCTTCATGTCCTGGTGTATCTATAAAAAATAATCCAGGTAATTGTTCTTGAATATTCATTTTTTCCAGAAATTCACCACAAATTGATGAAATAACATCCATTGGAATTTCAGTTGCACCAATATGCTGAGTTATACCTCCAGCTTCTCTGGCTGCAATAGTACTACCCCTTACATTATCTAAAAGAGTAGTTTTCCCATGATCTACATGACCTAAAACAGATACTATAGGTGATCTAGTTTTCATTTCTTTATCTCCCTAAAAAACATATTTTTAAACCTTAAATTAAGATAAGATTTGATTTATTTAACAATGGGTTAAATAAGTTTTGTTCTGATTATAATTTAAAATACTGAATACTGACATCTGTTATTGAATGTCTCTGAAAAAAATCGTTACTCTTCTCTGTAGAACACACTTATTTTTCAATCGAAATCATTCATAATCAATAAAAATATTATTATTTTTTTATTATTTTTTTTACGCGTAAATTAAAATAAAACTTATTGGATTTTGAAGTTATTGATTTTATTAATGACTTCAATATTGATATTATCTACATTTCAATAATAGCAAAAAAAGAGCTTTTAAAAGAAAAAAAATTCTTATGGCTCTTCATATATTATATCTTCGTCAGGTAATTCATAATCACAGAATTCTGATTCATCGAAGAATAAATTAATTTCTCTTTCTGCTGATTCTTCAGAATCGGAAGCATGAATTATATTTCTACCCATGTCAATTGCATAATCTCCACGGATTGTTCCTATATCTGCTTCTTTAGGATTGGTTGCACCAACCATTTTTCTTACTAAACTTATTACATCATCACCTTCTAAAACCATAGCAAATACTGGGCCACTGGTAATGTATGATATTAAGTCTCCAAAGAATGGTTTTTCACTATGTTCCCCATAGTGTGTTTTTGCAAGGTCATCTGAAATCATAAGAGTTTTAGCTGCTACTACTTTTAAACCACGTTTTTCAAATCTTGTTAAAATTTCACCGGTAAGTCTTCTTTTAACTGCATCTGGTTTTAACATGGTAAATGTTCTTTGTTTCATTGTTTAACCCACTTAACTTTTCTTGGGATTCTTCCAAGTTTATTATTTTTTTCACATTTGCTGCTGCAGAAGAAAGAAATTGATCCATCTCTACGGACATACATTTTTCCTGTACCTTCTGGAATTTCTTTTCCACAGAATGAACATGTTCTCATATTTAAACTCCTTTTAAATATTTAAAAAAGAATAATTTTACAATAAAAGTTAATTTAATCATAAACTCCTATGGAGTTCTGATTTCTTTAGCTTCTCTTATTGTATCTAGTAACATTAAAACGTCGCCTTCTTTGATAGCACCCATAACGTTTCTAGTGAGTATTCTTCCTTTATCTCTTCCATCAAGTATTCTGCATTTTACTTGCATTACTTCTCCAGTCATCCCAGTTCTTTTTAAAACTTCGATAACTTCAGCTGGAGTTCCATCTTCCATATAATCACCTTATAATTTTTGATTGGTTAAATAAAATATATAATATGTGAAGTGTCTTAGAATAATTTTAAAAAAAAATTAAAGAAAGAAAATTCTCTATAAATTAATACCCATTAATTGAATATTTAAATTATTATATGAATTTATTCCTTATATTTTATAAAATTCAAAGCACTTTAAATAAACTTCTAATTACGATACTTTATTTCCTAGTATAGGTCCAATCATGATTAGTTTTTGAGTTCTGCGACTTTTTCAACTATTTCGTCTACTAGTTCTTGACCTTCACCTGCATCAATAATACATGCAGATGCTGTACCTACGTTAAGTCCAGCAGCTTCTCCTAATTCTTCTTTGGTTGGAAGATATACGTAAGGAATTTCTTTTTCTTCTGCTAAAATAGGTAAGTGTGCAACGATTTCAGCTGGTTCAATATCTTCTGCGATTACAGCTAAAGCAACATTGTTTCTTTCAATGTTTTTTGTTACTTCGTTGGTTCCTTTTCCTATTTTACCTGTATCTCTTGCTATTTCTAAAGCTTCGTAAACTTTATCAGCTATTTCTTTTGGTACTTCAAATTTTACATATACTGAATTTGCCATTTAATTTCCTCCATTATCATCTGGCTTTTAACCATCCATTTCAAGTAAAAAGAGATATTCTTTTTCTAAAAAGAGTACTTTTTAAAAAATATCATAACAATAATATTATTTACCAAAATATCCTACTTTAAGACTTGTTGTCTGATTAAATGACCTATTTAATAAAATATAATTTATATAATAAAAAATATTCTAATTTAAAACTCCTTAATGAGTGATACTCATTCGCTCACAGTTTTAAGTATGTTAAAAATTAGTTATTAAATAATATCTTTTTACTTTAATATATACTTTGTGTTTATAGATAAATATTATAGACCAAAAAAATCAGTACATCTAATTTCATTTATAATATTAGAATAACCTAGAAAACTTAGCTAAAAAACAACATATCCCGTTATTTGAACTAAGTAGTATAATAAAAATTTAAAAAAAATAGTTTTAATTACTCACGCTCAAATAATCAATATAATATATAGAAATAAGTTTTACCTGTTTAAAATAGTTATTTAGATAAAATAAGAAAAAAATCTATAATTAATATAATACATATATAAGTATAATAATATTAAAAAAAAGTTCAATAATACCCTATAAAAACAGGTGATAAAAAAGTGAATTCCTACATAGAAATATTACGACCCGGAAATGCTATCATGGCACTTATAGCAGTACTACTAATGGCAATTGTTGGTCATGTATATAATTGGGAAATTATACTTGGAGCCATAACAGTATTTATTGCAACCGGTGCAGGAAATACTATTAATGATTATTATGATTATGAAATTGATAAAATAAACAAACCACAACGACCACTACCCTCAGGTAGAATAAAAAAAGAGAATGCATTATATTATAGTTTAATCCTATACTTTATTGCCATAATTATGGGTTTTATAATATCCTTCGAAAATGGAATTACTGTAATTATTTGTACAATATTAATGATTATATATGCATATAATTTTAAACAAAAATGTCTTATAGGAAACATTACAGTTGCATTACTAACCGGATTAACCTTCGTATTTGGTGGATTAATCATTAATCAATTATATACTAGTATTATTTTAGGATTTTTTGCATTCTTAATGACATTATCTAGAGAAATTATAAAAGACACTGAGGATATTGAAGGTGACTTAAAAGAAAATGCACAGACATTTCCCATAAAATACGGAAGTAAAAATGCAGTGAAATTAGCTGTTGCATTAAATATTATAACTTGTCTACTTAGTCCATTATTATATATTTATAATATTTTCTCACTGTTTTATATGATTATAGTTTTAATAGCAGATATTATATTTATATACACTGCAATACTAGCTTTAAGAAACCAGACAAAAGAAAATCTACATAAAATATCAGGATATATGAAAATAGGTATGTTAATAGCATTCATATCATTTGCTGTGGGTAGTTTGATATAACAAAAAATGATTAGGAGGATTGTTAATGGAATTAAATGATATATTACTTCATGATGAAACCATTTTTAAAGATATAACTGTATTTAATTCAGATTTTTTACCAGAAAACTTCAAATTAAGACAACCACAAATGGAAGAAATGGCATTATCCCTAAGACCTGCATTACAAAAAGGAAAACCTATAAATAATATCATACTCGGACCACCAGCAACAGGTAAAACAACAGCAATTAAAAAATTATTTGAAATGGCAGAATATGATTGTTCTGATGATATAAACTGTGTATATATAAATTGTCAATTACACTCAACAAAATTCGATATATTTTCACAAATACATAAAAAATTATTTGGACATAGACCTCCAGAAACGGGAGTTCCATATGCAAGAATATATAATAAAATCATGACTGAACTATATGATTCTGACAAAGCACTTATCGTTGCATTAGATGATATAAATTATTTATTTCAGGGAAATTCGATTAGTAAAGTATTTTATGACATACTTCGTGCTCATGAATCATTTGAAGGTGTTCGTACAGGCATATTTGCAGTATTATCGGATGTAGAGTTTAGATTCGTGTTAGATAAAAATGTAGGATCAATATTTAATGCTACGGAAGTACACTTTAACCCATATACATATGAAGAAACATTTAAAATTCTTAAAGAAAGAGCAACTATTGGATTTTATCCTAATGTTATATCTGATGAATTAATAGAAAAAATAACTAATTATACTTATGAATGTGGAGACCTACGCCTTGGAATAGATCTCCTACGTATAAGTGGAAATAATGCTGAAGTAAAGGCATCTAGAACAATACAAGAAGATGATGTTAATAAAGCAATAGAATCTTCAAATAGTATGAGTTTGAAGTACATATTAGATACATTAAATGAAAAAGAACAAGATTTACTACGATTTATAAGCCGTGTAAATAAAGAAATAACTTCAGGTGATTTATTTAAAGAATATAATCGAGAAAATAAAATTAGTTATGCTACATATAATAGATTAATAAATAAACTAGAATTTCTAAGATTAATTGATACTCGTTATACAGGTACTGGAAATAAAGGAAACTCCAGATTTGTTATATTAAGATTTGATGCAAAAGAAGTTAGAGATAATTTACCTAAAAAGAGTTTTAGATTGAAAAAATAATTCCTATAAAAAAAGTAAATATAAGTAGATTATCCTGTTAAAAATCTCAAGGATTAAATTAATTTATTATAATGTAGAATTAAATTTTATTTAGTGTTATCTGAATTGAATTAATTACATATTACTTTCTATTTTTTTTAAATTATATCGGACTATTTTTAGAAAAATAATATATTTTTTACAAATCTACTTATTTATTGACAATAATTTTAATTTTATCATAGAGTAACTGTCAATATCAATTATATATTTCACTTCTTCTTTTAAAATTTTGAAGATAATCTCTAGTTATAATTCAAATTTTCACGGATTAACTGATATATTATTATGAAAGCATAATTTCACCCATGAAATATATACTTCCATATTAGGCTCTTTCTAATTTAAAGAATATAAATAAAACCCAAGAGCATGTGATAAGTAATGAGAGCATGTGATAAGTACTAAAAATTATTAAGTTCATAAAAAAATAAAACAATAAAAAAGTATAATATTATTTATGAAAAAAGAAGATTTTAATTTTAAATACTTTGACACCACAGCAGACATTGGAATTGAAGTCAAAACAAATAATTTAAATGATGCATATATTCAATCAACTCTTGCAACATTAAATCTCATAACAGATATTGATAAAATTAAACCAATCATTACTAAAAAGATATTTATTAAATCAGAAGATGAATATGGACTTTTATATGATTGGGTTACGGAAATATTAATACTTTTGAATAGTGAAGATTTCATGACTTCAAAATACGATATTAATATACGAAAAGAAGATAATTATTATATTCTTGAAGGTACCCTATCTGGAGATATTTATGATACAAATAGATACAATTACAAGACAGAAGTAAAAGCTATTACATACCATAAAATGAAAATAAGCAAAGAAGACAATATTTATAACATTAGATTTATTGTAGATATATAAAAAAAGGAAAAAGAAGATTATTTAGATGATAAGTTCATCCCATCTAATTCTTTGTAAAATTCATTCATTAACATTTGAAACTTAGATCCTTCAGATGCTGATACCCAATCATGTTTAAATCTTCTTTGATCAATACCCATCTCATCTAGAATATATCTAATTAGATGTGCTCTTCTTCGCCATTTATAATTACCTGCATCATAATGACAATCGCCAATATGACATCCCCCTACAAACACACCATCTGCCCCTTCATGAAATGCCTTAAAAATCATATCGGGATTTATTCTACCAGAACACATCACTCTAATAATTCTAATATTTGGTGGATATGCCATCCTACTTGTTCCAGCATTATCTGCTCCACCATAACAACACCAATTACAACAAAATCCTATAATTTTTATGTCTTCATTCATTAAAAATCAACACCCTTACTTATTCTATAATTTCCTCTTTTTCTCCACTATAAATCATTGGTTTTTCACTTGTTACACCAGAAATATAGCCTGTTTCTTCACGATATTTTAATTGAACTCTTTGATATATTTTTGCTAATGGTATTTCCATTGGACATACATCTTCACATTGTCCACAATTTATACAACTAAATGACATATGTCCCATTCTTATTCCATGCATTAATAATGGGTCTGGTTTCTCATTTGAATTTTCATTAAAATAATGCTTCTCTAGAGAACAGATTTTACAATTACATACAGGACATACATCTCTACAACGATAACATTTTAAACATCTATTAAATACATCAAATTCCATATTTTCCATTGACAATTGTTTTTTCTGTATTTTATTTGCCATCTTAATCATGATATTCTCTACTTTACTTCTGATTTTAATTTGTTTTTCAGAGGGTTCTTTAACTTCTATATATCCATTATCCAGTGCATTTTGTACTATTTGTTCTCCTCTTGGAGTATTTATTTCTACAAAAGTATAACCTTTACTTGATCCCCAATTACCACAAGCTATATCTGCTTTTCGAGGTACTTTTAATTCACATCTTTGACAATTTTCTCTTCGTCCATAACCTTCATATTCAAGAGTATCTATTTTAACAGATTTTTCAGTTCCATCTTCAAGTTCTACTATAAAACTTCCCTTATTTATTTCCTCAGATACTACTGTTTCAGGATCAATATTATAGAATAATCGTATCATCTCTTCTGCTACTGTAGGCTTTACTGTCCCACCACAATTTAAACCTATCATATACACATTATCCCTATTAATTCCAGAACGTTTCATAATTTCATCAATTGCCATTGCATCACAAGGTTTTGTTGTAACTGCTATTACTTCATCTTCAAGATATTTTGCAATTATATCAGAAATCATTGTTGGAGCACAATGAAGTGAGCCTGCTGTGTTAACTAAATCATCAGAATTAGTTGTGTAAGTAGGTATACCATCATAAACATCCTTCCCTTTTTTGATATTCAATACCCCTTCAACTGTATTTAATTCAAGTAATGATTTTAGTATTGCAGTAACTGCTCCACCATTTTCTGCTTTTTCTAATATTTCAGCATCTGTTGACTTTATTTGTAAATATTTAACCATTTTAATCACCCATTAATCCATCATTTATTTCATGAATTACTTCAGTTATTGATTTAAGAGATGTTTTTTTATTCTGAATTGTATCAATAAATTCTTGTGTTAATCCTTCACTATTTGTAAATGAACCATTTAGTTCATACCATGCTTTAACAGGAATAAATATTTCAGAAGAATTTATCTCATTTTGAATTGTATTTAAGGATATTATTTTTTTATTATCTAAAATATCACTTGAAAGATATTTTAAAGGATTTTCATTAATTAACATCACTATTTCCGATTTTTTAATTTGATTTGTTAATTCTTTAATAGTAGATGGAGTTACTTTCTTAATTAAAGAATAACTATTTGGATGTTTTAGAATTGGTAATATTTTTATGTTTTTCTCATACACACATTCTACAATTTCCTCATATATATCGGGAGAATCTATTGTATTTATAATAATTATTGTATCTTCTGTTAATTTTCTTGAATTTAATACATTTATTACCTTTGAATAACTTATAATAGAAATAAACTCATCACTATTATATGCAGTCAAATTTTTCTCGTTGTGGATATTGATAGTATAACATCCATTTTTCTTTGCTTGAATGATTTTTCGTGATATTAATGGATTATTTCTATAGATATCACCAACTGTTATTATTGTTGTAGCATTTTCTATTTCATCATATGTTGCTATTATATCAGAATTTATATTTGTGAAATTATATTCATATGCTAAAATATTATAGTCTTGTTTTTTGGAAAATTCTATAACTGTATCTATTTCTTCATTGTTTAGGTTTCCTGAAATTAATAAAGATATTTTATTATTTTCTTTTGATTTTAGTAAATTTACTGTATTTTGAATTATTTTTGAATAATTATTAATGTATTTTCTTTCATTTTTGAAAAGATCTATAAACTTTGTACAATTATTACAATTCTTTCCCTCATTTATTTTATGATTTTTATAGGAGTTAATTCCAACAACAACATCATTTTTGCTTATTATATTTAAGCCACACCCTACACTACATGCTGGACATATTGTATGTTCAATTTTTAACATAATACTCACCTAATTTATATGTTATCGTTCAACTACACATTTTACTATAAATTATTATAAATTAAAAATAATTATCATTATTAATAATTATAATTAATTATAACTATGTTCTAAGTAGTATTTAAAGGATTTCTATATCCTAAATAAGATATAACGGACAGACAAGCAGTTATTTAATGAAAAAACATCAAAAATAACCCATAAAGATATACAAAAATAATTACAATATACTTTGTATATTGATTTTCTAAAAAAAATAAAAAATAACTAAAAAAAATAATCAAAATAAAAATTATTTAAAACAAAATAACAAAAATACACTAACTATCAAACAACAGAACAAAAAACAGAGTATACACCACAACACAACCACAACAATAATAAAATAAAAATAATATAGAAAACAAAAATTTTAATATATTAAATTAAAATAGAGAATAAGAAAAATTAACTTATTTAATATAATACTAAAAAAATCAATTATAATTTAACAAAGAACAGAATTAGGAAAAAAAACGGGAGAATAATAGTATGGTTGGAAAAGCTGATTTAGAAAAAATAAGAGACTGCGTATATGAAATCCCATCATCCACAAGACGAGATATGAGAGTTCCAGCTCGAATATATTTAGATGAAGAATCAATAAAAACAATAGATGATGGTGCAATAGAACAAGTTGCTAATGTAGCATGTCTTGAAGGTATACAAAAAAGATCAATAGGACTACCAGATATCCACTTTGGATATGGATTCAGTATTGGAGGAGTAGCAGCATTTGCAGAAAATAATGGTATTATTAGTCCGGGAGGAGTAGGTTTTGATATTAATTGCGGAGTAAGATTATTAAAAACAAATCTTACACAAGAAGACATTAAACCCTACATGAAAGATTTAACAGAAGAATTATTCCACAAAATACCATCAGGTCTAGGAAGCAATGGTATCAAACATTTGAAAGAAAGTGAAATTGATGATGTTTTATTAAATGGAGCTAAATGGGCTGTTGAAAATGGTTATGGATGGGAAAAAGATCTTAAATTCCTTGAAGAAAATGGCTGTATGGAAGGAGCAGATCCTGAAAAAGTAAGTACAAAAGCAAAAAGACGAGGAATTCCACAACTTGGATCATTAGGTAGTGGAAATCATTTCTTAGAGATACAATCTGTTGGTGAAATATATGATGAAGAAAAAGCTAAAGTATATGGAATTGAAAAAAATCAGGTTGTAGTACTTATTCACACAGGATCACGTGGTTGTGGATATCAAATCTGTGCAGATAATCTCCGTGAAATGGATAAAACAGCGAAAAGATTAAAATTAAACTTACCTGATAGACAATTAGCCTGTGCACCTATAGATTCAACAGAAGGACAAAATTATCTTAAAGCAATGGCTGCAGGTGCAAATTATGCATGGACCAATAGACAAATGATACAACATTGGGTTAGAGAATCATTTGAAAACGTGTTAAAACAAGATGCTGAATCACTAGGATTAGACGTACTTTATGATGTAGCACACAACATAATTAAAAAAGAGCAACATAAAGTAGGAAAAATCAATAAAACAGTGTATGTACACCGTAAAGGAGCTACAAGAGCATTTGGACCAGGACGAAAAGAAATTCCTGAAGAATACAGAAATGTAGGTCAACCAGTACTAATACCAGGAACAATGGGAACATCATCATACCTACTTGCAGGAACAGAAACAGCAATGAGTGAAACATTTGGTTCAACAGCACATGGAGCTGGACGAGTACTAAGTAGATCAGGTGCAAAACGTGAATTTACACCAGATGAAATTTCTAAACAATTAGCTGATAAAGGAATTATATTAAAAGCAAATTCACAACAAGTTATAGCTGAAGAAGCACCAAATGCATATAAAGATATAGATTCAGTTGTCAAAACTGCTGATAAAACAGGTATAAGTAAGCTTGTAGCACAAATGAAACCATTAGGCGTTATTAAGGGGTAATTTTTATGATAGGAATTATTGGTGGAACCGGAACTGAATCATTACTAGAAACCTACCCTATAACCAGTGAAACAGAAATAAAAACAAAATATGGTACATCCCCTAAAATTAGTATACTTGAAATTGATAACAAAGAAGTAGCATACATTCCAAGACACAGTGAAGGTCATAGTGTACCACCCCATAAAATAAACTATAGGGCTAATATTGAAGCATTAAAAACAATTAATGTTAATCAAATATATGCTACCAATTCAGTAGGTTCTCTTGATACAAATATAGAACCAGGTAGTATATTAATTCCAGATAATTTTATAGATTTTACTCATGATAGAATTTCAACATTCTTTGACGATGAAGTTGTGCATATTGATTGTACTAACCCTTATTGTGAATCATTACGAAACATATTAAATGAATCTGGTGAAACTCACCCATATGGAATCTATATTGCAACAGAAGGTCCTCGATTTGAAACTGGTGCTGAAATACAGTTTTATAAATTAATTGGTGGTAAAGTTGTTGGAATGACTGGAGTTCCTGAAGTTGTCCTAGCAAAAGAAAGACAAATATGTTATAGTAGTATATGTACAGTGACAAATTATGCTGCATCTATTTCACCTAATAAATTAACAATCACAGAAGTTCTTGATGCAATGAAAGATTGTGAAGAAAAATTAATTCAATTAATTACAAAAACTATTGAAAAAACTAATCCTAAACGAGATTGTGAATGTCAACATATTTTAGATGATGCAATAATATAATATATATAATATAACAAAGAGTTAATTTAAGTTAAAGAGTTTTATAAAAGGAGTTAAAGTATGAGTGATGAAATAATCAAAGAAATTGAACAGTTGAAAAAAGATAAAAATGCTATTATCCTAGCACATAATTATCAACCAAAAGAAATCCAAGAAATTGCTGATTTCGTAGGAGATTCATTAGAATTATGTATAAAAGCTAGTGATGTAGATGATTCAGATATGATTATTTTTTGTGGAGTAAATTTCATGGCAGAAACTGCTGCTATTATCAATCCAGATAAAAAAGTATTATTACCGGATAATAGAGCAAACTGTCAAATGGCAGATATGATTTCACTTGAAGAACTTAAATCAGCAAAAAAAGAGCATCCTGATTGCGAAGTTGTATTATATGTAAATAGTAGAGCTGAAACTAAAAGTGAAGCAGATATTGTATGTACCTCTGCTAATGCAGGAAAAGTAGTTTCAAGTTTAAGTTCTGATGAATTTATATTTGCTCCTGATCATAACCTAGGAGTATATGCGGGAAAAGAATCTGGTAAAACACCAATTATTGTACCAGAGGATGGACATTGTTATGTGCATACAATGTTTAAACCAGAAGACATAGAAAAAGCAAGAGCTGAACATCCAGATGCTAAAATTGTTGTACACCCTGAATGTAATGATGATGTAAGACAATTAGCAGATTATGTTGAAAGTACTGGAGGAATGGTTAGACTTGCAAAAGATCCAGAAATAAGTAAATTAATAGTGGGAACTGAAATTGACCTTGCAACAAGACTTGCAAGAGAAAATCCAGGGAAAGAATTCTTACCTTTAAGAAGAGATGCTTTCTGCTTAACTATGAAAATAATTACACTTGAGAAAGTAAGAGATGCACTTAAAGAAGAAAAATACGAAGTTGTTGTAGATGATGAAATAGCATCAAAAGCTCGTATTGGTATTCAAAGAATGTTAGATTTATCAAATTAGATAAATTCTTTAACTTCTTTTTCACATGTCAAAACTATCTTTTTTTGAAAACATAACTTTTAAATATTTAACTAATTCTATTATATAATAACTTATTAAATTTTACGAACAATAGGAGGTATGCTAATTATATTTAATAAAAATAAACCAAATATTACAAAATCCATTATTTTAGGCATAGTTCTTATAATACTTGGAGTTATCATATTAGTTACTAATCATATTGATTCCTTTGTAACGTCATTATTATGGCCTCTTTTAGAAGGATCTTCAGAAGGAAAAACTGTTCTTTTTTTAGGTTTAATGGGTAGTTTATTAATATTTAGTTCAATCATAAATCAAAACATAGTTTTGAAAGAAAAAATATATGAAAATGAAACATCACATTTAAAATATCTTCGTATAGTACTAATTATGTTAGTTATTTGTGCTATTTTCGGCGTATTTATTGAATTCATAATTAGACAACAATTTGGAGTTTCATTTTTCACAATACTTACTGCAATGGACCCAAATACAAGTACAACCAGCCCTATGCATTCACATGTATATAAATCAATATTAGGTTATGTTTCATATTACTTTGTACCATCCCATGTTAATACTGGTTCGTCAATACTGAAATATGCATTACCTTATGCATATATTATAATCCCAGTATGGATATGTTCTTATATTCTAAGTATTATTGCTATAGCAAATATGAAAATTATTCCTCGAAGTATATCTATTGTTACAATTAGTATGATTTTAATTGGTATTCTTGATGGTGGTTTATTTTCACAACCTTTCCTAATTGGTTTATTCATATTATTAATTATCTATTTTGCAAAGGGACATTTAGAATATAAAAGTTTCATTAATCCTGTTGTTATAATGGGTTATATTTTACTCATTGCTGTGATAATAGAAGTAGGTGGTACTGATACAAGTTGTCATACATTAACTGTGATAAATCAGACAGAACCTGTAGATATGAGCGAATACAATGTTACAAATATTAATGTTAATGGTGATACTACAACATATACATTAAATTGTAATACACCAGATAAAGAATTAATAAAAAATGTGTTTTCTTCATTTGAAGGAAAATCAGATGTAACCTTTATGTCGTGGAATTTCTATAGTTATTTAGATAATCCTACTATGAGAATGAGACAAAATAAATAACCTCCTTCTTTTTTTTATAATACTTTTAAAATTAAATAATATGTAACTCTAAATTTTTAAATAGAATAAAATATTGATAGTAATATACTGAAAAAATGGGAGAATCATATTAATGGAAATAACCAGCACACAAATAACCGGACATATTTATGATACAAATAGAGAAAATGCTAACCTTGTAAAAAATCCTGAGGAAGTAAGTTTCCATCTTGCAAATGATATTCTAGAAAAATATGCTCTAGAAATGTTACCAGAAAATTTACGTAAATTACATACAGATGCTAAAGTTCACTTTCATGATTTAAATAGCTTACCACATAGAAGTATTAATTGTATGCAGCATGATGCACGATTTACTGCACAAATGGGACTAAGTCCAGCAGGATTAACAGGTAGAGGTGTGTATGCTAAGCCAGCGACAAAACTACATAGTTTTATGCATCAATTAAGCGAAGCTATGCATGCTGGTCAAAGTAATTTATCTGGAGGTCAAGGAATTCCTTCATTTAATACATTTTGTGCACCTTTTGCTGTAGGACTAGACTACAGTGAAATAAAAAAAGCAGTACAATCATATATTTATAATATGGGAGTATTATACTCTTCAAGAGGTGGACAAACCGTTTTCTCATCAGTCCAAATGGATATAGGAATGCCTGAATTTCTACGTGAAGAACCAGCATATGCTCAAGGCGGAAAAATAGTTGGTACTTATGGTGATTTTTATGAAGAAAGTCATAAAATACTAAGAGCATTTACTGAAGAAATGTTAAAAGGAGATGGACATGGACATCCATTTTTATTCCCAAATACTATATATGCTCTAAGAGAAGAAAGTTTTAAACCAGAATTCTCTGAAGAAATGCAATTAGCCCATGAAGTAAGTGCAAAACATGGAAATAATTATTTCTTAAATCTTACAGGAAAAACATCCCCTGAATATATTTCAGTAATGGGATGTAGAACAAGTCTTGCAAGTAATTGGACTGGAAATCCTTTAATTGACTGTTATCGTGCTGGTAATTTATCTTATGTGAGTATTAATTTACCACGTATTGGTCTTGACAGTAATGGTGATGAAGAAATATTCTTTGAAATTTTAAGAGAACGAATGGATTTAGTGCGGGAATATCTCACATTTCGTAGAAATCAAGCTAAAAAATTATTTACATTTAATATGTTTCCTTTCCTTAATCAATTTGACAAAGAAGGACGTCAATATTATGAAATAAATAATGCAACAGATAGTTTTGGAGTAGTAGGTATGGATGATCTTTGCCATAACATGCTTCATAAAGGAATAGAAACTTCAGAAGCACAAGAGTTTGCAACAAAAGTTCTTAATTTCATGAATAATTGTAAAGATGAATATAGTGAAGAATACCCTGATATACGTTATAGTATAATTGGAAGTCCTGCTGAAAGTGCTTGTGGTCGATTTGCACAACATGATCATGAAATTTATGGAAGTAATGCATATAGTAATGGAGAAGAAGGAGATTATTATTACAGTAATAGTTGTCATTTCCCAGTTAATACTAATAAAAGTATAATTGATAAAATCAAATGGGAATCCACAACTCATCCATTAATGGCTGGAGGTTCTATATTGAACTGTTGGATTGGAGAAAGTTATACTGAATCAGATTCTCTACGTAGCTTTACAGATAAAATTTGTAATACTGAAGCTCGCTATTTTACATATTCTTCAGCTTTAACAATATGTGATCGTTGTGGATTATCAATGAAAGGTACTCAAAATAAATGTGTACGTTGTGGATGTACAGATGAACTTAGAGTTCTTGATAAAATTACAGGTTATCTTCAAAACACGTCCGGATGGAATAATGCAAAACAAAAAGAATTTATGGATAGAAGACGAGAATGGTAAAATCAATCCACACCACCCATTAAATTATTTTTTTTACAATATTATCAAAATAACTATTTTTTTAATAGATGAACAACAAATTTAAAAATATATATTGAAAAAATTAAATCTACTTTTTAAATTAAGTAAACAATATGATTTGTAATAAGTGATTCTATGAAGATTAGTATAATAATACCAACATATAATGAAGAAGAATTTCTTCCAAATTTATTAAAAAGTATATCTAGACAAAATTTTAATGATCTTGAAGTCATAATAGCTGATGCACATTCAACAGATAAAACCATAGAAATTGCAAAATCATATAATTGTAAAATAGTTCCTGGAGGTTTACCTGGAATTGGCCGTAATAATGGAGCCCGTGTTGCTCAAGGAGAATTATTATTATTTCTAGATGCAGATTCAGTATTAACAAATAATTATATTACTTCAGCTATAGAAGAATTTGAGTTACATAATCTAGGTATTGCTATAACACAAATTGTACCTCTGGAAAAAGGATTTATAAATCAAATATCTCATGAATTTGCAAATTATATGACTAAACAAATATCATATATTAAACCACATGGTGCTGGCTGTTATGGAATACTTACTTATAAATCATTGCATGAAAAAGTAAATGGATTTGATGAACATCTTGATTTTGGAGAAGATACTGATTATATTGAAAGAATTGGTAAAATAAGTAGATTTAAAGTACTTTCTAATCCAAGATTACTTGTATCAACAAGAAGACTTGAAGAAGAAGGGTTGAGTGAAATAACTAAAAAATATGCTAAAAGTACTGCAAAACAGATGATGGGTAAAACTGTAACATTAAATGAATTAGATTATAGTTTTGAGCATGGTTCTAATCAAAATAAGAGAATATTTTATTCATTATGTGGAGAAGGTATGGGTCATGCTATAAGAAGTGGTGTTGTAATAGAATACTTAATTAATGAAGGATATGATTTAATTGTATTTGCTAGTAGTCGTGCTTATGATTATTTAAATTCAAAATTTGACAATATTTATGAAATTGGTGGATTTAATACTGTTTATGAAAATAATAGTGTGCGTAATAAAAAAACATTTGTTTATAATATGAAAGAAGTACCTAGTGATTTAAAAAATAATATTCAGAAAATGAATAAATTAGCAAAAAAATTTAAACCAGATTTAATAATATCTGATTTTGAATTTTATGCAAATTTATTATCACATATCCTACGTATTCCTATGATTAGTATAGATAATATGCATGTATTAACTGAAGCTAATTACAGTTCACCTAATAAATATATTAAAGATAGAATATTTAGTGAAGCAGTTGTTCATGCATTTATACAGAAAGCTAATAGAACATTAATTTATTCATATTTCTTCCCTCCTCTTAAAGATACAAAAACAACACAATATATTTATCCAATTATTAGAGATGAGATATATAAATTAAAACCTAGTGTAGGGGAACATGTTCTTGTTTATCAGACAAGTAACTCAAATAATGATTTAATCAAAGTATTAAAATCAAAACCAGATCAAGAATTTATTGTATATGGCTTTTATAAAGATGAACGAGATTCTAATATATTATATAGAAAATTTAATGAAGATGTATTATATAATGACTTTAAAGATGCTAAATGTGTTATAACAAATGGTGGTTTCTCTCTTATAACAGAAGCATTACAATTAGAAAAACCTATTCTTAGCATACCTGTAAATAAACAATTTGAACAAATATTAAATGCAATATACCTAGAACGTTTAGGATATGGAGAACATCATGATCATATAAATCAAAGAATTCTAGAGAATTTTCTTGAAAATGTTCCAAAATATAGACAAAACATAGTTGAAAACTATGAAAAACATGAAAATAATACAGAAACCTTAGAAACATTGAAAACAACTATTGAAGATGTATTGAAATAATAGTATGCTTTTTTTATAGAGTTAAATCAACATCATATATTTTTTCAATATTTTCTTTATGAATAATATATGCATCTTCTTCGGACATTAAACCTTTTTTTATATAATCAAGGGTTCTTCTAGGTACTGTTCTAGGTCCTAACACACGTCCAGGATAATGAGGATTATCCATATAATCCGTTTCCATTAAAAATGTGGGTTTTATATTATTTGAATGTGTTTTCTCCAATACTTCTTTTATTAACTTTTTACTTGCATTTACAGATGATGTTATACCATGTGTTTCACTTGGTAAAACTTCTGAATTTGAATAATGTTTAATAATTTTATAGGATGATATTTTTGTTTTCTTTGCTAAATCATATAATTCATTATATGTATTAGCATTTGCTTCTTCCATATGTAATTGTACTGGACAATCAATATCACTTGCCAAGTTTAGTGCATATTCTAATATTTTGTTATGTTCATCAAGTATTTCTTTATTTACAGGATAATGTGGTCTTCCTATTTCACCTATTGCTACTGCTTTTTTATCTAACACATATTTTTTAGCAAGTTCTAAGTTTTCAAACATTACTTTTTTAGCTTTTTTAATAGAGTAACCTTCTTTAATCATTTTATCATATGCTATTGGATGAATTCCTAATATTGCAAATGCTTGAACTGGTGTTTCATTGTTTATTTTTTCAACTGATTTTATTGTTATTTGCATTGCTTTTTTATGATTATTTGGTTCGGTTGGATTTAAATCCCATGTTGGTAAGTTGGGGACAAACATTGTTGTTCCACCAGATCTGTTAAATAACATTGCTGTTTTAACTGGTCCTAGAGCACCTATTGGATTTACATGAATATGATTATCAGTAATTGGTATTGACATATTATTATAATTTGAATATACTGTTTAAAATAATGATTAGTACATACATATTATTTTTTTAGCAAGATTTGATTTGAAAAAAAAAGATAGAAATAGTTAAATATTTATTTTTTTAGATGTTCAAGTAATGGTTTTTCGAAGGATTCGTAAGAAGGTGTTTTTCCAGTGAATATTTCAAATGCTATTATTCCCTGATTTATTAGCATATGTGTTCCAGGTATTGTCTGAGCACCGTTTATTTTTGCTTGTTTTAGAAGATTTGTTTCAAGTGGATTATATATAATATCCATTACTGTATGTTGTGTACTTATATTATTTGTATCTATTGGAGGTTCTACATCATGATTTGGATACATTCCTATAGGTGTTGTATTTATTATTATATCCACATCATTTATAACCTCATTTGTTTTAGCTATTGGTTGATATGATATATTTTGGAATTTTGTTTCATTTATCAAATTTTTCATTAGTTTATCAACATTTTCTTTACTTCTATTTGCAATTACTAAGTCATCAATTCCTTCATTTATTAATGTAAATGTTATTGCCTTTGAGGCACCTCCTGCTCCTATAACAAGTACTTTTTTATTTTTTAGATTAGTGTATTTTTGTATTGATTTAATTGCTCCTAATCCATCAGTATTATATCCCTTTGCAATTCCATCTTTAAAACTAATTGTGTTTACTGCATTAATTCTTCTTGCTGTTTCATCAATTTCATCAAGATAAGGTATGATTGTTGTTTTATGAGGGATTGTTACATTTAATCCTTTTATATTCATTGTTTTTGCTGCGGTGATTATGTTTTTAACATCTGCTGGTTGTACGTGAAATGGAACATATTTATAATCCATATTCATTTGAGTATATGCATTATTATGCATAGGTGGTGAAAAGCTATGTTCTATTGGATGACCTATCACTCCAGTTATTAATGTTTTTCCAGTTATCATAGAAAATCTCCTTTTTTAAATTGAAAAATTATTATATAATAAAATATATATCTTTTATATAATTTGTAGATAATTATTAAATCTCTATTTAAATAATTAGTTAGTTTTAAATTTATTGAATTAATTATTTGGATAGATGTTTACTATTATTATATAGATTGTCGTGAAAATTAATTTATTATTTAGTACATTATTCATAATTATTTTAAAAAGTTTTTATAATTTAAAGGATATTTGTATGCTTTTTTATATGATAAGTTAATTTAATAAATTATTTTATTACATTAGTTTATTTATTCCTAATTTAATTATTATGTGTGATTATTCTAATATATTTAAAATAATTTAGGGGAAAATAACAGTGATTAGTAGTTAGTAGGAAGTAATAATTTATGGAATTTAAGAAACCAAGAGGAACTCGTGACTTTTTATTTGAAGATATGGAAGAACGTAAATATGTTGAAAATACTATTAGAACAGTAGTTGAAAATTATGGATTTAAAGAAATAAAAACACCTATTTTTGAAGATTTAGAATTATTTACTGCAAAATCAGGAGATGGTGTTAAAGAAGAAATATATCATTTTCAAGATAAAGGAGGTAGAGATTTAGCTCTTAGACCAGAATTAACAGCAAGTGTATCTCGATTATATGACAATAACCTTCAAAAATCAGCAAAACCATTGAAAATGTACTATTTTGGAAGTTGTTTTAGGTATGAACGACCACAAGCAGGAAGATATAGGCAATTTTGGCAATTTGGTATAGAAGTTATTGGAGGAACACCAATATATAATGAAGCTGAAATTGTTGCAATGGCTAATGAAGCTTTAAGTAAATTAAATATTAAAAATTATGAATTTGCAATAGGACATTTAGGTATTATAAAAGGAGTTTTAAATCACCTGCATATTTCATCAGAAATACAAACACAAATTATTGCAAGTATTGACAAAGAAGATTATGAATTACTAGATAATTTATTAGATGATTGTAATGTTAGTGAAGAATACAAATCTATAATTACAAGCATAATAAATGTAAATGGTACACTTGAGGACTTAATTAATATTAAATCATTAGTTAAGGATATTGAAGATAGTTTAAATGCTGTAGAAAATCTTGAAGAAATTCTTAAAACAATTGAAGCATTTGGATTTACTGATTACACAGTGAAATTATCTATTGCAAGAGGACTTGATTATTATACTGGTTTAGTATTTGAAATATATGTACCTGATCTTGGTGCTGAAAAACAAATTACTGGTGGAGGAACATACAATCTTACAAGTCTTTTTGATTCCGAAGAAGTTGAATCAACAGGTTTTGCATTTGGATTTGATCGTATTATGGAAGCATTCCATAGACAAAATATACAAATACCTGCAAGTTCTACACCAAAAGTACTTGTAATTCCAGTGAAAAAGGAATTTAAATTAGAAGCTATACGAATTGCACAAGAATTAAGAAAAGAAAATATAATAACTGATATTGACCTTAAAGGTAAAAAACTTAAGAAAAATTTATCCTATGCCAATAATCATAATATCAATAAAGTAATCATGATTGGTCAACAAGAAGTTGAAAATAATACATTAACAGTTAAAGATATGGAAAGTGGTGAACAAAGTACAATACCACAAACAGAAGTTATTGAAACTATATTAAATTAGGTGCTCCATATGATAAAACCCAACTTCCGACATGAAATTAATGGAAAACAATTAGCAATATGTATAGCACAAGACTATAAAACAGGACAAGTTTTGATGGTTGCTTATATCGATGAAGAAGCATTTAATAAAACGATAGAAACACATAAAGCCCACTATTATAGTACTAGTAGAAACAAGATATGGTTTAAAGGTGAAGAATCAGGACATATACAAAATGTAAAAGAAATTCTTATAGATTGTGATGAAGATGCTATACTTCTCAAAGTAGAACAAAAAGGAGGAGCATGTCATACAGGCCATTACTCTTGTTTCTACAAACAAGTAACACCTAATGCTTCAAAAATAATAGAAATAGAAGATACGCTATTCAACCCAGACAACGTATATAATCATTAGGAGTGTAAAATATGGTAAAAATTGTACCAGATACAAGTATAATTATAGACCAACAAGTAAGTCGTATAGTTCAAGAAGAATATGAGGATGCTGAAATACTAATACCTGAAGCAGTACCTTCTGAAATAGAAAATCATGCAAATAAAAGAAAAGAAATTGGATATCAAGGTCTTGAAGAACTAAAAGAATTAAGACATCTTAGTGAAGAAGGAATCATAACCTTAACATATGTTGGAAGAAGACCTAAACTTGAAGAAATATCTATTGCAGGTGGTGGAGAAATAGATGCAATGATACGTGATATTGCACGAAAATATCATGCAATTTTAATGACTAGTGATAAACTTCAAAAAGAAATAGCAGAAGCACAAGGAGTTAAAACACATTTCTATAAAAAAGAAATAGAACCAATACAAACCAGTCCAACAGAACTGGAAACATATTTCTCAAAAGATATATCTTCAATACATTTACGTGAAAATATTACACCCATGGCTAAAAAAGGAACTCCTGGACATGTTGAATTAGTAGAATTAGATTATATTCCACTCAGATATAGAGATTTAGATAGAATTGCAAAAGAAATAATTGAACAATCCAAAATAAGACATGATTGTTTTATTGAAATTGATAAAAAAGGAGTTAAAGTAATCCAATTTAACGACTTACGTATTACTATTGCAAAACCACCATTCTCAGATGGATTTGAAATAACTGCAATAAAACCTGTGAATAAACTAGATTTAGAAGATTACAACATATCAGATAAATTAATTGAACGTTTATCCAATGATTCAAAAGGAATATTAGTTGCAGGATCCCCTGGAGCAGGTAAATCAACATTTGCACAAGCACTAGCTGAATATTATCATTATGATATGGATCAAATAGTAAAAACAATGGAATCACCAAGAGATTTGAATTTAGATGATAATATAACACAATATGCTCCTCTTGAAGGTGATATGGAAAATACAGCAGATATATTATTACTTGTAAGACCTGATTTCACAATATTTGATGAAGTTCGTAAAACAAGAGATTTTGAAATATATTCTGATATGAGATTAGCAGGAGTAGGTATGGTAGGTGTAGTTCATGCAACAAAAGCTATTGATGCAGTACAGAGATTTCTTGGAAGATTAGAATTAGGAGTAATCCCATCAGTAATTGATACAACAATTTATATTGAAAATGGAGAAGTTGCAACAGTATATTCAATAGAATTAACTGTAAAAGTACCAACAGGAATGCTTGAAGCAGATTTATCAAGACCAGTTATTGAAATAAAGGATTTTGAAACTGGAGAATTATTCTATGAAATATACACTTATGGTGAACAAACCATTGTAATGGACATTAATAAAACAGCAACCCAACAAGAAAAAACAGAAGAAGAGAAAAGTCCAGTTAGTAGAATTGTTGAAAAAGTTATTAGAAAAGAAGTTAATAAAGTTGCCCCTAATGCAATTATGGAAGTTTCATTAATATCTGAAAAAAGAGCACTTCTTGAAATTGATCCTGATCATACAGGAGCAGTAATTGGTAAAAATGGTAGAACAATTGCTAAAATTGAAGAACGTGCAGGTATTAGTATTGAAGTAGAAGAACTTGAAATAAAAGATATTGATACTAAAATACCAATAAATGTAAATGTTTCTGGAAATTATTTATCATTAAACTTCAATAAAGAAGATATTGGTGCTAGTTATGATATTATTGTAGAAGATGAATATTTATTTACAGCTACTGTTGGTAAAAAAGCAAATATACGACTTAAAAAGGATATTGAAATGGCTGAAATTATTATAAAGGCTATGAAAAAGAATGAACCTGTATATGCAAGACTAAGAAATGAAGATTTATATTGAAGGTGACTAATTTGAAAATAAGTGTTTCTACATTAGGATTATATCCTGCTAGAATAGGTGATGTATTAGAGTTCATAACTAAACAAAACTTAGAATATTTAGAAATCGTTGAAGAATACCCTTATGATAACTTAACCAATGATGATTTTTCAGCATATGATGTTGGATTAAGTATTCATTCTCCTATGTCTGATGTTAATATAGCATCCCACGTAGATAAAATAAGAGACATATCTATTGAAGTTATAACAAATTCATTTAAAACTGCAAATAAATTAGGAGCCACACGTGTTGTTGTACATCCAGGTACTATTCCTACAATGGCATTGAAATATCCTGAAAAAATATTAGATTATAATACAGCATCTTTAACTAAACTACAAAAAGCAGCAGAAGAATATGGTATTATGATGTGTGTAGAGAATATGCCCTTGTATGATCGAATGTTATACCAAAATATTGATGTTTTATTTGATTTTGTAGATAATCAATTACACTCTGGAATAACTATGGATGTTGGTCATGCCCATACTAGTGCTTTTAGTGAAGAAGAAATGTTTAAATCAGATAATATTCATCATGTTCATTTAAGTGATAATGATGGTTCATCAGATATGCATCATCCACTAGGAACTCATGATATTAATTTTCCAAAAATATTTGATATTCTTAAACAAAAGAAATATGATGATATTTGTGTAATAGAAGTATATTCAGTACAAGGTGTTTTAAAAAGTATTGATTATCTTAAAGATATTGGTATAATAAAGAAATAAGGATGTGATATTATTCCAATGTATTCAGTATTAACTAATGATCGAGTTATTGTAACCGATGAACATGCTCATAACCTATATAATAAAAGATATTATGGTAATTTAACAGAAACAGGACTTGAATTATCATTTATTGAAGCTTTATTTTTATTGACAAGAGCAAAAATTGAAATATTTGATAAAAAAGAAAATCAAGTAACTATTGAAGATTTAACTAACATTGTAAGAGAAAAACATATTTTCTCACATTATCTTGTATATAAAGATCTTAGAATTAGAGGATATATTATAAAAACAGGATTTAAGTATGGTAGTGACTTTAGAATATATGAGCGAGGACATGCCCCTGGTGATGGACATTCCAACTTCCTTGTTAAAATATTATCTGAAGAACAATCAATTAAGGTAAGAGATTTCTCAAGTTATGTTCGTGTAGCACATGGAGTACGTAAAACATTACTACTTGCAGTTGTTGATGATGAATATGATATAACATATTATAATATTGAATGGACAAGACCTTGAAAAAATAAGGAGATGATAAAATGAATATGATAGATCCATGGGGTTCTTCAATTATAGATTATGAAAAACTAACAGAACAATTCGGTATTAAAGAATTTAAAGATGTTGTAAGTGAAATACCTGATGCTAGTAAATTAATGACTAGAGGTATTATCTTTGGACAACGAGATTATAAAAGAATTACTGATGCTTTAAACAAAAAAGAAGACTTTGCTACCATGACAGGTATGATGCCTAGTGGTAAAATGCATATTGGACACAAAATGGTTGTTGATCAACTTAAATGGTATCAAAAGAAAGGTGCAGATTTATATTTATCAATTGCAGATATGGAGGCCTATGCTGCTAGAGGAATAAGTAAAGAAAAATCAAGAGAAATTGCATTGAATGAATATATTGTAAACTATATTGCATTAGGTCTTGATATTACCCAAGATAATGTTCATTTATATCTTCAATCTGAAAATGATGATGTTAAAGATCTAGCATATACTATTGGTAGAAAAGTTACATTTAGTCAAATGCGTAGTATTTATGGATTTGATAATAGTACTAACATATCCCACATATACACACCTCTTTTACAAGTAGCTGACATATTACATCCACAATTAGAAAAGTACGGTGGACCAAAACCAGTGATTGTACCTGTAGGTCCTGATCAAGACCCCCATATTAGATTAACCCGAGATTTAGCTACAAAATTTAATGAAGAATTAGGATTTATTGAACCTTCTGCTACATTCCACAGATTTATGACAGGACTTACTGGTGATAAAATGAGTAGTAGTAAACCGAAGAGTGCTATTTATCTTACTGATTCAATTAAAGATGCTACTAAAAAAGTTAAAAGTGCAAAAACAGGAGGACGTGAAAGTCTTAAAGAACAAAAAGAACTTGGTGGACAACCAGATAAATGTTCAATATATGAATTACTTGTATATCATTTAATTGATGATGATAAACAACTCGAAGAAATAAGAAATAAATGTTTATCTGGAGAAACTCTTTGTGGTACTTGTAAACAATGTGCTAGTGAATTATTAGAAGATATGTTTGAAAATCTTGAATCAAAACGTGAAGAAGCTCAAAAAATTGCTGAATCATTATTATAACAACATTACAAATAAAATATGATTACTATGACAATTAATATTATAAAACAAGTAACGGATAATTACCATAGAATGAAATATCATATTTTATTGTCTTTTATTATTTTTTTAGGATTTATGGTTCTTAGTTATTATTATCCTCATTGTTTTGAAATTCTAGTCACATATAAAATTAATCCTAATGCTCCACAACATGTTCCTTTTGAAACTATTCCCTTATTAATGAATAATATTTTCGTAATTACTGGATTAATATTAGGAGGAGTTTTATTTAGTATTCCAACATTATATTTATTAATATATAATGCATCATTAATAGGTTATACTGGATTTTATACAGCTACAATTTATTATATTATTTTCATGTTACCTCATGGAATTTTTGAATTTATTGCATTAATTCTTGCAGGAGCTATTGGTTTTAGAATAACTCATGCCTTAATTATACTAATTAAAGGTATTATTGATATGAAACCAAAAAAACATGTGAAAATAGCTAGTTTCATGATAAAAGATTGTATTATGATTCTGATAATTATAATAATACTATTAATTATAGCTGCTTTTATTGAGGCTAATATTACAATACCATTAGGTCAACATATACTTGGACTTTGAATCCCACCCATTATTTTTTTATAAAAAAAAATTATTAATCTATTTTTAATTAAAATTATTCAAGAAACTATGGTAAAACAATACACATATTGATATTAGTTATAAAATATTTAAATAATAATTTTAATATAATATTATCTATATTTACTATAATTCTATTAAATATTAAACTAATAATATAAAAGTTATGAATATTAAATATAATAAAAATAAATAGAATTTAGAATAAGAAGAATAAATTATTGAGGTGTATTAATCATGGATGAAGAATTACAAGAAATATGGACCAATTATGATAGACAAACCGTATTTAATTATGTAGAAACAAGATTACATCATTACCTATTTACTAAAATATTTAAAGATGAAGCAGAAATAATGAGTAAAATCATTGAAATTGATGAAAGAGAATTAGATGGATTTAAAATCGATTACTTTTTAAACATTCCAGAAACTCAAGATTTAATAAAAAACTTTTCCAAACTTGAACTAGAATTAGAAGGAAAAGATTTAACAAAAACACCCTACCCTGAAATTTTAGGACTCATCAAATACATGTTTGAAAATGTTAAAAACAATGACATGAATAAAATAAGTAATAAAAATTTTGATGTTGATAAACTTAATACTATAAATAACAGTATTCTTTCCAATAAAAAAGAAATATCTGTTATATTAAAAAAAGATATATTTCAAGAAGTTAAAACTCCAGACATTATTGACATAAATTTACTAGAAAATGCTTGTAAAAATACAGATACGATATATAATTTAGCAAGAGTTTATGAAGTATATGATGAATTATTTGTATTCCCAAGTAAAATTGAACTATATAATACAATAACTAAAAAAATACTTATAGCAATGAGTAATGATAAATTATTTGAATTATATGTATTACTTAACACATTAGAAGTTCTTGAAACAACAAAAGGAACAATTACATTCCAAAAAGCAGGAGTAAGAGAATTAGCAGAATATTATCTTCAAATTGAAGAAAATAATATGGAACATACGACAGTTATGCAAATATTCTTCCATGATTTACCTGAAGAATTAGATGCTAAATTTAAGCCAATACTTAAATATCCATACATCTGTCTACGTATGCAAAACACTGTTAAAGCACGTAATCTTACACGTACTAGTTATTTACTTCTTGAAATCGAAAGAATTACAGATAATCAAATTAAATACAAATGTAAAGCAACAGAAGATATACGCAATATCCTCGTAGTATGGGATCATAGATTATTTAATGATGAAAAATCACATATCAAAGTACTGGATTATAAAACATTACAAATGGGACTTAACAAATCATTTGGTAACATATTCAAATTCCCTAATATTGAAAATGTAGATGCAGTACTTGAATACATACCATATTTTGAAAATCATGAAAATAAATTTGTAATTGTTGAAAATGGTGAACGTTACTATGATGAAGAGGCTGATTTCTTCAAAGATGATTTGTATCAAGAAAATATTTACAGAACATTTGATAACCTTAAAGATTGGGAAGAAAAAGGTTGGAAATATATTAACAATCATGAGTTAATTAAACGACTTGACCTTTTAACAATTATGAAAGTAATTTATCTTATAATGCAAAAAGAAAACACTCGTCCAGGATTTTTAGGAACACTCATGGAAGATGGTACTATTCTCACAATTCTTAAAAGACTTGAAGAAATTAGAAATGTTAATGAAAGTGAAATTACTGAATTGTATTCACCATATAAAAAACTTAAATGTTGTCCAATACATGATCCAGATTTCTATGCTGAAAAAGAACAAGAAATGGATGATTTACTCTCAAGAAAAGCAGATGATTATGAATAATCATTAAAATAACCACCTTTTTCTTTTTTTATTTTAAAATTTATACTACCACACAATTTTACTAACCCATAATATACTATAAAAAAATAATACATTTAAAGAAATTACTATAAATACTAGTATTACATTAATACAAATTTCCCTTATTTAAATCAAAAAGTAATACATATAAAATAATTTTAAAGAAAATAAAATAATAATACCCACCAATACATGAAAATAAGCTTATATTATAAATTAAATTAGATAAGTTTAAATAGAACAAGTAATAAATACAATATTATAAAAATAATAATATTTTAAAAATTAGTATTACTATTATTAATTTTATTTATCAAAAACAAAAACAAGTTTTAAAAGGTTATTTTTTTAATCATATTAAAATCCCCAAATAATAATATGATTAAAAATAATTTTGGTGTGAACAACCTTTTGTATAAAAAAATATAATCTCAAAAAAATATAATTATACAATATTATATTTATAAAAATAACAATATATCTTTTTTTTATTTTGATTGAACACACCTCCCTTTTAAAATAGTGGAGATGAAAAAATGCATATACCAGATGGTTTTATATCTCTTCCATTATGTGCAATATTATATATAATTGCAATAATAGCAATATATTTATCAGCAAAATGGAGTAGAGAAAATTTAAATGAAAAATACATACCACTACTTGCAGTATTATCTGCAGGAATTTTTGCAATAATGTCATTTAATTTACCAGTTCCCTTCGGATCTAGCGGTCATTTACTGGGAGCTGCATTAGTAGCAATAATTTTCTGTAGTCCTTATGCTGCAATTTTAGTGTTAACAGTTGTACTTTTAATACAAGCACTATTCTTTGGAGATGGCGGTATCACAGCTCTTGGAGCAAATATCGTAAATATGGGTGTTGTTGGTGGATTTGTAGGTTATTATGGATACATATCACTTAATAAAATAATTGGAAAATACCCTAGCGTATTTATAGCATCATGGGCTGCATGTTTTATAGCAGCATTAGTTGCTGCTATTGAAATGGCAATTAGTGGTACATTCCCATTAGATTTAGGAATATTTTATATGGGAGGATATCATGCCATGATTGGACTTATTGAAGCAGTGATTACTGTGATAATTATAAAAGGAATAGAATCAGTACGTCCAGACTTATTAGCATGGAATAGAAAAGGTGAATAATATGAATACAAAAAATGTTTACATAGGAATATTTGCTATAGCAATAATTATTTGTGTATTATCACCATTTTTAGCTTCAGGAGATCCTGATGGACTAGAAGCATCAGCCGAACATTTAAATCCAGATGCTTTAGAAGAAGAACAAGTTATAAGTCCAATTATGCCTGATTACACATTAGAAAATATGGAAGATAATCCACTAGTAGGAGTAGGTTGTTTAATTATTGGTGCTATAATATCTGTAGCATTAGCTTATGGTGTGTTTTACCTAATAAGTAATAAAAATTAACACAACCCCTTCTCTTTTTTAAAATATCATATACTACCCAATTTTAATCTATTTTTAACTAAGTACTCAAAATTATTTGAAATAAACTAAATATACATTCCTAGTTTAGTAGTATTATATTTAAATAATAAATAATACATAATAATTATACAACTAAAAATAAGATAAAGGAGGTGTTAATATAGTAGGTATTGATGAATTAAGACAACAAGAATATTTATCAAACCAAGATACAGTACTACATAATATAGATAGTAGAATAAAATTAATTGTACTTGTTCTTATTATATTATTTGCAGTTTCATCTAATAATTACATAACTTTCATCATGTTAGAATTATATCTGATAAGCTTAATCTTAATATCACGCATACCCCTGAAAGATGCACTAATTAGAGTTCTCGTTATATTACCTTTCGGATTATTTATTGCTATTTTCCAACCATTTATACAACCAGGTGAAATAATATATACTTTACCATTAGGTATTAACATTACAATAGAAGGTATTGTATTTGCAGAATTACTAATGGCAAGATTAATAATAAGTATAACATCAATTGTACTATTTTCATATATTACACCTATGAAGGATGTCGCTGAAGCATTTAGAAGATTACATTTTCCAAATGAATTTGCTATGATTTTTTCATTGTTTGTTAGATTCATATTTTTATTTTATGATGAACTTACAAGTATACGTCAATCACAGACCAGTAGATGCTTTGATTTTAGAAATAAAACACCTTACACATGGAAATTAAAACAAGTAGGTTATTTATTCCTTATGATGTTCTTAAGAGCATATGAACGTGGAGAAACTATTTATAATAGTATGGCAAGTAGAGGTTATACTTCAGAAAGTAAAATATATTCATCTAACAATAAATTATCATTAAATAGTATATTATACCTAATCATACCAATTATATTAATAATAACACTTTATTCACTACAATATTTTATGATAATTTAATTTTCTTATTTTTTTATCTACTTTGAAAATTTAACAATAAATATTATAAAAATTAAAAAACAAATATTATAATTAAATATATAAAGATAACTTTTTATCATTTCATATAATTTCTAACTAATAAATCAATGAGTGAAACAAATGGAATCTAAAATAAAAATAGATGATATTATAATATATAAAGGCGAAATGGGAGTAATAACATTTGAAGTAACAGATGAAAACAATAATCCTGTTGATGGTAAAGTTGTTATAAAACTAAACAAGAACACAATTGTGACTAGCAACCTTAAAGAAGATGGTACTTTTTCACAGAAATGTAATTTTAGTAAACTTCAAAATTCTGAATATGATATAGAAGTTGTATATGGTGGAAATAAAGTGTGTGAACCAAGTACTGCTCAAGCAAAACTTTATATTAAAAAAGCAGAATCAATTATTTTATCAATAAATGATATACAAAATGCTAGTTATCGTTTAACTAGATGGATTGATATCAATAAAAGATTACCTGGAAAAATATTAATTAATGAAAATCAAGTAAGTATAGGTAACTTTTTAGCAATATTAGCTACAACCATCAAAAATATAAATAAAAATAAGTTAGATGATATTAAAATAACAGAAATTGGTACACCAAAAGTATCTCGTGAAAGTATTACTGAAACAATACTCATATCCCAAGAAGAATACATGCCAATGATAAATGAAATTATCAATTTTATTGATGAAAATAGAGAATCCCCATCCACTATTGAAACATCATATGGAAATATAGGGTTTATGAATCTAGCTTATACTCTTGCAACAATTGTTTCTAATAGTTCAGATACAGGTATTCTTTCAGGCATATATGTACGACCTTGGAAGAAAATAATTACAAAATAATTTTTCCATATTTCTTATTTTTTTTATAAATTTAATTTATTGCTAAAAATAATATAACTCAAAAATATTTTTTCTAATTCTAGTTGATTACTGATATTTAATATAATATAAATTATATTTTTATGATTAATTATTAACGAAAGGTAATTATTTCAAAAAAAAGAGTTTAATCAAGATTAAAATGATTTTATTTATATTTAAAAGTAATTTTTAATATAGTTTTAATAAAAATAGTTATACGAATCATTAAAAAAAACATGTGACTATATAATTTTTATTATATAGAAATTATATGTTAATCACAAATTTTTTTAAAATAATATGTTTTGTGGGTACAATTAAATATTGTACATAAGTAACATATAAATTATATTCAAAAAATATTAAAATTTACATTAAATTCATTAAATTTACTTTAATAAAATGATAAACTATTTAAAAAAAGAAGTGAATTATTTTTTTATAATAATTCTTACAATATCATGATCAGATAAAACATGATCCAAACCTACTTTTTGACCAGGGAACTTTACTGAATCACCCCATACTTTAGCATATTTAAAGTTTTGTACAAAATCCCTGTGTAATTTACGACAAACATCTTCTATTGTAGATCCCTTTCTTATAATTAATGGTTCATCCATATCTGCTTTTTTACCTTGAGGTTTAAGATATAATCTTATTAAATCAAGATCAACAAATATTCTTTCTTTAAGTTCATCCATCATTACACCATCATCAGCAGATACAAATAATGCATTAGGTAGTTCTTTTTTAAGTTTATCTAACTGTTCTTTTGATGCAATATCTATTTTATTTACTACAATAGTCATTGGAATATATGCCCTGTTTGGTTCCATTGCATCTATAAATCGATCTATTGTAACATCTTCCCGTAGTACAACATCTGCACTATGAATACCATATTCACTTAAGATTGAATGTATGGTTTTTTCATCAAGATGAGTTAATTCTACTGTAGAAACAATGTTTAAACCACCCATTTTCTTTTTAGATACTTTAACATTAGGTTTCTTTTCATTAGGCCGTACACCAATATTTCTAACTTCTTCTAAAATAACATGCATATGTTCTGGTTGGAAAACATCAAGGACCATTATTATTAAATCTGCATTTCTTGTAGCAGATAATATTTCTCTACCTTTACCCTTACCTTTAGATGCTCCTTTAATAATACCTGGAATATCTAATATTTGAATTTTAGCATCCTCATATTGCATAATTCCAGGTACAATATCTAATGTTGTAAATTCATATGCTCCTACTTTTGAGTTAGCATTAGTTAAATAATTTAATATTGTTGATTTTCCCACTGATGGAAATCCAAGTAGTACTGCAGTAGAATCTCCACTTTTTCTTACAAGAAATCCTTCACCTTTAGTACCAGAACTATTACGTTTTTCAATTTTTTCTTTAAGTTGAGCTATTTGAGCTTTTAATTTACCTATATGGTGTGATGTTGCCTTGTTTTTTTGAGTCTTTTTTATTTCCGCTTCTATCTGTTTAATTCGATCCTCTGCTGCTGACATATTTTTCACACAATACATTTCATGAAATATTAATAATTACCAAATAATTTAAATTTATTTTATTTAAATATAAGATAAAATTAGTTATTTAAAAAGTTTTATTTTATATCTTTTTTTTGTTTTTT
>NZ_JRWK01000015.1 GCF_001729965.1 Methanosphaera sp. WGK6
CACCACCAATTAGATAAATAAAATAAGAAAATAATATGATAATAACTATTCTTATTATAACATAAATACCATTAGTAAGTATACAGTAAATATATAATTATCTTTTAATACATGAATGATTCCAAAAAATACAATATTACTAATAAAAAACATTATTTTAGAACTTAAAAAGACACTATAAACAAGAACTATTGTAATTAATAATACAATTCTAACAAGTAAAAACAATAATATTAAATTTATAACAATGATTGTTTAAAAAGTAGACACACCTATAAACTTACATTAAACTAAAAACATGCAACAAACTCATAAAAAGTTAAATACATAAAAAAAATAAAAAACAATAGCTAAAGAAGAAGAATAAATAAAACATTAAATGAATAAGAAAATTGGGATAAAATGAAAAAAATATTATTATGGCTTATTTTAGGTACTAAAGGTGGTTTAAATCGAGCCAAGATTATTAAAAAACTTAAAGAACGACCATATAACCTAAATCAATTATCCAAAGAATTAGATTTAAATTATAGAACAGTATCCCACCATATATCTAAACTAGAAGAAATGAATATTGTTGAATCATATGGAAAATCTTATGGAAAAATGTATTTCTTAACAGATAAGATCAATGAAACATATGAAGATTTTGAAGAAATTCTTAACCAAGTAGAACAATAACTGAGGAAAATAATGACATCAACCACAATTTTACCAACATTAATGATAACCATATCCATAATAAATATAGTACTCTGTTTAATCCTAGCAGCAATATATTTTAAAAGTTATCATAAAATAAAAATAAAATTTACATTAGGATTAATTATATTTGCACTACTTCTATTAATTAGTAACATATTCGATCTTAGAGGTGTATTATTTATGATAACAAACAACATACCTCTTCAAACTATCTATATGCATGAAGGTGTAATAAAATTAATTGCTCTTTTAAGCTTATTTCATATCACAATAAGAAACTAGAAAAAGAGAGTTATACTTATCCACCCATTCCTTTTTTTTAAATATATTATATTCACCATCATACTATTTATATATCCAAATAAGAAAGTTCCAATAACTAAGCAAACTAAAAGATAGAAAATTTATACCTAAATTACACATAAATTATACATAATATTCAAATATCCTATACTTAAATTTGAAATAACCATTTATATACTCATATTCAATATATAAAAAATAGGAAATAGTTAATATGAAAAAATTATTTCCATAGGATGAATATAATAACTCAAAAATCATTTATATCATATTGATTTTTACCCTCCCCAGAACAGTTATTATATAAATCCTAAAAAACCATTTTTATTTACTTGTATCATGTGCAGTATTTAAAAAAAAATTATACCTCTCTAAAAATGTTTAAAAAAAACCATATAATTAAGAAGAATCATTTTAAAAAACATATGAAAATAAATACTAATCACCACCTTATTTTTTCAAAAATATAACATATATATTTAAACCAGTTTATTTATATCTAAATTGCACATAATTTACATATAAATTATACATAAAATCCATAAAATATGTATTTAAATTTGAAATAACCATTTATATACACAGATAAAAATATAATAATAGGACGTGTAAATACAATGAAAAAAACACGTCCAATACAACCTACTTTAAAAAAAAATCAAATCAATAAATACTTCAAATTGGCATTGAAAAAAAAGGTGTGAACTTCCTATTCATATAAACTAAAAAAAATTATTAATAACTATTTAAATTAAAATAATGTATTAATAAAATAGAAAATTATACAAATCCTAATATGCTGAAAATATAAAATTAAAATTTTTAAATATTTTTTTTTATAAAAAATATTTATCTCCCTATTTTTTAAAATTAACCCAATTACTACTTAAATAACATGTATAACAATGAAAAAAAGAATTATATGATAAATACAATGATATATCTCATTTAAAATTAAAAAAAATAGTAATAAAATAATTATTTCAACAACAAATCTAATTCAGGATACACTCTAATTAACTCAATAATCTCATCTAACAAAAAATCATAATAATCATCAAGACTGCTATTCCATGCTTTTTCACGATATGATTTCTGAACAACTCTTTTTGCTAAAATATCCTCCCAAATATCATCACTAACAGGAACCAAAACCTTATACTTAGCATTAACACCATTAACAGTATAATAAGTTATATCATTAAATAAATCAGGTAAAATATTTCCATCATACGTAATTGACCTATAAATAGGTTCAAAATGATTTACAAAATAAATAAAATCTATTTTCTGATTAAAAATAGAATTATAATACTCATCAACAAGTTTAATCATCTTAACATCCCAATCAATCATTAAACACAAATCCCTATACTTTATATAATACAATATATCATCTTCAAGAAATAAAAAAATAGTTATTTTAAAAAAAGGTTAAGAAATAAAAAGAAAGGGTTTAATAAAATTTTAAAGCCCTCTTTTTTTGTATGATGTTTAGTTTGGATATGCATTTGGTCCTTTTATTGCTGTGTTGTTTGTATATGTGTTTTTTGATTGTGTTATTGCTTTTTTGGTGAATGCTGCTCCTCCATAGTTTGCATGGTTTTTAGTGAATGTGTTTCCAATCACATTACATGTTGTTCCATCATTGTAGAGTCCTCCACCAAGGGATGCATTACCACTTATTATGTTGTTATTTGTGATGTTCATGTTCATTGCATTGAATATTGTTCCACCCATGTTTGCTTTGTTTGATGTGAAGTTAGTGTTTTTTACTGTGAAGTTTCCTATGTTGTATATTGCTCCTCCACTTTTACTTGCACTACAAGATGTTATCACGTCACTGTCTACTGCTACTGTGTTATTAGAGAATATTGCTCCTCCATACACTGCTTTGTTTCCTGTTATTTTATTTAATTTGAGTGTTACTATTCCTTTGTTTGCTACTGCTCCTCCAGTTTGTGAAGCATTATTATAACGAATAGTGTTTTTCTGGATGAGTACTACTCCTCCATTATATATTGCTCCACCATATTTTCCACGGTTAGACTCAAATGTGTTACTTGTAATTGTTCCATTTGCATTGTTAAACATTGCTCCTCCTAGTTGGCCAGCAGTGTTTAGTGCAAATTTATTTGATGTTACTGTGATGTTTCTTGCATTATGTACTGCTCCACTCCATTGGTTGGCAGTGTTTGCTGTGAAGTTGTTGTTTTGTAGGTTCATTACTCCGAAGTTGTAGATTGCTCCACCATTTTTGGTTACATGGTTTGCTATAAAGTAGTTTGTATTTGTTATGTTTGCTTTTCCACTACTATATATTACTCCTCCGAATGCTGCGGTGTTGTTTGTGAAGTTGTTTGATTTAAGGATTACTGTTCCTTTACTGTTTATTACTCCACCAGAGTTTACTGCACTGTTGTTTATTACTGTGTTACTTGTCATTGTGATGTTTCCTTCATTAAGAATTACTCCACCATAACTTGCATTATTGTTTTTGATTGTTGTCTTGGTGATGGTTACTGTTCCTTTGTTGTATATACATGATCCTTGGTATGCATTGTTGTTTGTAAATGTATCATTATTTAGTGTTAATGTTCCATTATTGAATATTGCTCCACCATTTCTTGTGTTTGCTCTGGTAAATGTTGTGTTAATTATTGATACTGTGTATTCTTTTGCTATTGCTAATATTCCTGTCTTATTTTGTCCACTTATGGTTATTATGTGGTTTTGGTATCCTTTTATTGTGAATTTAGTTACAGTGTTTGTTAGAGTGTTTTTACTTATTACTACTTGATTATTTAAGTTGTATGTGTCTTTGTTATTAGTTGTACCTATAAGATTTATTGTTCCACCATTATCTATGTATATTAGTGCATTTGTAAGGTTTGTTGGTGTTTTAATTGTTAAACCATCGCCGGTTCCTTTACTGTTTGCATATATTGTTTTGTATAGTGTTCTATTATATGTTGTGCTTAGTTGTGATGATGCATGAGTATTATCATTACTTAGTGGTGTGTATGTGATTGTGATTTTATTTCCTGTTTTATTGAATTTTAGAGCATTTACAGATATATTTACTACACCATTTCTTACTGTGAATGTTCTAGGAGTTAATTTACTGTCAAATGTGTTGGCTGTACTTAGTGTTTTACCATTAAGTGCTAGGGTTACTGTTCCATTTACTGCTTTTTTATTTGTATCAAGAATGGATGCAATAATAGTAACATTTTCACCAACATGTTTGGTTGTGTTAGTTAAGTTTATTGTTGTACCTACTTTTATAACATCAAATTCTGTTTCATCTGTTGATACATCATATGTTATGTTTCCATTATATTTTGCAGTTATTATGTATGTGCCTGTTGTGTTTGGTGCTTTTGTTGTTAATGTGAATATTCCTTGTGAATTTGTAGTTGTTGTGTAATTATTTTGGCCTACTGTTATTTTAATTGTTGCTTTACTTATTGGGTTGTTGAATTCATCTTTTAGTGTTCCTGTTATGTTGTATTTGTATCCAGCAATTACTACTACTAATTCTTCTTCATTATTTACTTTTGTACTTAGTGATGTACTTATTTTTGTTACTTCGAATGATGTGGTTGCTTTTGTGCTTAGATATGGTTTGTTTTCTTCATATAATACTTCTACTGTGTTACTTCCAGTGTTTACTGTTTTATATGTGTATGTGTATTTTCCATTTGCATCAGTTGTTGTACTTACTTGTTGATTATTGATTTTTATTATTATGTTTTGGTTTGCTAGTGCTCCTCTAGTACTTGTTAGGTATCCTGTGATTGTCACGGTTTTTGTAATTGTTGTTTCAGGTATTGTGTTTATTGTTAATTGTGTGTTTACTGTTTTTATATCTTCTACATTGAATGTGCTTGTAGTACTTGTTGTAGTGTATTTTGTGGTTTCATCATAGGTTACTTGTACTGGTATGTTTTCTTTTATTGTTGTTGTGGTGTAGGTGTAGGTGTATTTTCCTGTGTTGTCTGTTTCTAGGTTATAGTTTGTTTTATCTATTGTTAGTTTGATTATAGCATTAGTTATTGGTTTATTGAATTCATCTGTGAGTGTTCCGGAAATTATTATTTTGTCACCTATTGTGACTGTTGCTTGGTTTTGATTGTTTATTTTTAGGTTTATGTTGGTTGTTAGTTTGTTTGTTGTGAATTTTATGTTGTTATATGATTTTGTGTATGTGTCATCGCCTTTGAAGTCTACTGTTATTGTGTTTTCACCTAATGTATTTGCTTCTATTGTGTATGTGTATTTTCCATTTGTATCTGTTGTTGTGGTTAGTGTGGTTTTTTCATTTATTGTGATTATAATTGTTTTTCCAGATAGTTTGTTGTTGAATTCATCTATGAGTGTTCCTTGGATTGTTATTTTTTCATCTATTTTTACATTGTTTATAGTATCTATGGATAGTGTTGTTTGTGCTAATTCTATGTCTGCCCATGTTGTGTCTTGTGATGGATTGTATGTGTTGTTTCCTGCATAGTTTGCCTTGATATTCATGGTTCCTGTTGTTGTTGGTGTGTATTCTACTGTGAATTTTCCTTCTTTGTCTGTTATTGTGTTTATTTGTGTTGTTTTATCTTTTATTGTTAGGGTTATTGTTATTGGTGCTTGACTTAGGGGATTGTTTTTACTTGTTAGTGTTCCTGTTATGTTTGTTTTATTGTTTACTGTTTTTATTGAATCTGTTTCTATGTTGATTTTTGTTTCTAGTCCTTCAACATTGATTGTTTTTTCATCTGATGTGCTTGGCTGGTATTGTGTGTTTCCAGCATATGTTGCTGTTACTTTTATATCTTTTTGTGCTTGTGTTGCTTTGTAGGTGTATGTTGTGGAACCTGTGTTGTCTGTGGTTATTTTTGTTGTGAATGTTCCAATTTTTAGTGTTATGTCTTCTTGTTTGATTTTTTGTCCGTTTATGTCTGTTAGGGTTACTGTTATAGTTATAGTTTCACCGATTTCTGCTTCAGGTTCTGGTATATCTAGGGTTATTATGGTTTCTGTTCTTGTTTCATCAGTAGGTTCTTCTGCATTTTTATTATAGATTTTATTTGTGTTAATTGCTTTTAGTGTATTGTCTTCTAGTTTAATATTGTTTCCATGGTCTAGTACTACTGCATATGCATTATTGGATGATGTTACATCATTGTCTTTGATGTTATCATTTGTTTCATTAACTAGAATTATTCCTGCATTGTTTAGGCTTGTAATTACATTGTTTGTTACATTGTTACTTCCACCATACATTAAGCATATTCCTGTGGTTTGTCCTTTAATGTAATCTGCTGTTCTGTATGTTTGGTTATCTTTTCCATTTACTGTTATTTTATTACCAGTAATGTTTGTTCCAAATCCAATAACTCCTATTGCTGTTGGTGTTGTTGCATCTATGTCTATTGTGTTATTTGCAATTATACTGTAATCTCCACCAAATTGTTCTATAGCATATATACTATATCCATTTGCTGTTATTGTATTGTTTATTGCAGAATTATGTTTAATATTACCTGTGGATTCTTTATATGCAGATCCCTGGTATGCACGGTTAGTGAATATTATACCATAGCCCACATTTTCTGGACATCCAATTGCATCTTCATCAATAGCTTTATTTCCTACTGTTAATGAAATAATATTATCTCTTACAGTTGAGTTTTCAAATGAGTATGAATCAAATAGTACTCCTGCTGTGTAATTAGATCCAATTAGTGTTATATTATTTGCTATGATAAGATTATTGGAGTTAGTTAGGTATAATGCATATAACCAGCTAGGTGCATTATCTTTTGTACTTATTGCTATATTATTTTCACGTACTGTTATGTTTGTTCCATATAATGTCATTCCATAACATGTTGCATATCCCTTCTCTGAATACAAGGATTCTATTGTAATATTGTTTGATATGAATGAAATAAGACTAGCTGAACTAGAAACATATACTGGTAAACTATTTGGTGATGTGGTTTGTGTCCAGTCAATGTAATTTGGAATCATATCCATTGTTATTACTGAATTTTTAATAGTTACATTACTTGTTTCTAATTCTTCACCAATACATATCCCGTAACGTGTACTATCCTCTACTGTTTCTAGATTTGCCTTGATTGTTGAGTTTTCAATTAAAATATTTTTTCCATTTATTGAAACTGCATAGTTTGCTTCAAGGTTACTGTAATCATCACAGTTTATATTTAATGCATTGTATGTACAATTAGTTCCACCAATTTCTAATACAACATTTTTTAGAGTTGCCTCTGCAAAGTTGTATTTCATATTAGTATTACTGTTAATTGTTATGTATGCATTGTTAAAGTTTCCCTTAAATTCAACTGTTTTATCTTTTTGTGATTCTAGAATATATTCATCATCAGATAGATCTGATGGTGTTACTGTAATCTTTGATTCTTCAGATTTGATATTCTTCTTAGTTATATGATTATTTAATGTTGTTACATTATTAGTTGTTTTAACTACATTATCATGAATACTTGTTGTTTCAATACTATTATCAGTTGTACTATTATCACTAGTATCTGCTGCACTAAGTGATGATAAGCCTACAAGTAAAAATAATAGTGTAATTAATAAGAATATTTGTTTAATATTCCTATTCATACCGATTCTCCCTTATATTTTTTTTAACTAAAACTCTTATTAACTAATAAACGTATAATTTAATTAAATGTATTATTCAGTTTTAGTTAATTATTTTTTAGTTAATATTAAATAATTTGTAAAAAGATGTAATTAAATAATTAGTATAAAAAACTAGTGAGTATATATTCACATCTATAATGAAAATCAGATTAGAAAATAGTATTGAAATTATGAATTTAGCTAAGACTCTCTTAAAAAAAAATATTTGTAAAAAAAAGTAAGTATTATGTGAATTAATTTATAAATTAACTAAAATTTAAGATTTATTCGTAAATATAATGTTTATATTAGACTATATTTATTAATAGTTAGATAATTCAAAGTATTAGTTTATATAATGTAATATTCTACCATATGATAGATATAAACTCTAATTTTCTAGAATATTAATTTTATCCCAGTTAATTTTTCCTTCATCATCTACTAATTCTTTATCACAATGTACTTTTTCTACTCTGCCAAAGAAAACATCATGTGTGCCTGGTTTTACTGATTCTATAACTTTACATTCAAAGTTAACTGGACAGTCAAGTAGTATTGGTGCATCTACAATATCAGCATCTATTAGTTTGAAGTTAGCTAATTTATCCATGTTTTTTCCAGAGTTTCTTCCAAGAAATTCCATTTCTTCACGGAATTCTTCTCTTGCAATATTTACTACAAATTCTCCTCTTTCTTTGATTATATGGTGTGAATAACGTTCTTCGATTACTGCTATCATAATTATTCGTGGATTGAAGCTGACATTTGCTGCAAATCCTATTGGTAATGCATTGTTTTTACCATTTTTATCTCTACATGAGACTATTATACATGGTTCTGGTAGAATATAATTATTTGTATCAACACTTATCTTCATTTATAGTCACCTCTTTTATGTATTTCTACTCCCCTCTTTAGTCTATTTAGTCCATCTTTTAATTGTTCTTGTGGACAGGCTATATTTATTCTAATAAATGAATCACCATTTATACCAAAGTCTCGTCCTGGTGAGATTTGTAGTCCTGTTTTTTCTATGAGTAATTTGTTGAATTTTCTTGAGTCTATATTCAACTTACTGCAATCTAGCCATAATAGGTATGTTGCATCTGATTTTATCATTGTTATTTCAGGTATTTCTTCTTTTAAGTATTTGTTTACATATTGTTTATTTTCATATAAGTATTGTCTTAGATTTTTTAGCCAATTTCCTGCATTGTTATATGCGGCAATTGTTCCATTTATTGCAAATATATTAGCTTCACCTAGTCCATCAGTGTCAATTGCATTAAATACTTTTTCTCTTATATTCCTGGAGGGTATGCTTATTGCTGATGTTTTTAGTCCTGCTATGTTAAATGTCTTTGTTGGTGCTATTGTTGTTATACTGTTTTCTTGGTTTATTTTATTTATTGATGAGAATGGAATGTATGTTTTTCCAGGATTTGTTAAGTCACAATGTATTTCATCTGCTACTACTATTACATTATGGTTATATGCTAGTTGTCCTATTTTTTCTAGTTCTTCTTTAGTCCATATTTTTCCTACTGGATTATGTGGATTACAAAGTAGCATTAGTTTTACATCAGGATTTTCTAGTTTTTCTTCTAGATCTTTAAAGTCAATACTGTATTTATTGTTTTCATATTTTAGTTTGTTTTCTATTACTTGTCTGTTATTGTTTTCTATTACATGAAAGAACATATGATATACTGGTGTTTGTATTAGTATTTTATCATTTTCATTTGTTAGTTTTTTGATTATTGTGCTTATTGCTGGCATTACTCCTGTTGCAAATTTAAGCCATGGTTTTTCAAGTTCTAGATTGTATTTTTTCCACCAGTTAATGTATGCTTCATACCATTCATCAGGTATTATTGTGTATCCTAATACATCCATAGTTGTGGTTTTTTGTAGTGCTTCTCTAATTTCAGGTGCTAGACTAAAATCCATGTCTGCTACCCACATTGGTAGTTCTGAGTCAAATAAGTCCCATTTTAGTGAGTTTGTGTTTTTTCTGTTAAGTTTTTGATTAAAGTTGTATGTTATCATAGTATCTTTATGATTATAGTTTATTTTTCATGTCATCTGTGTGTAATACTAGTTTGAATAATCCTTTTTTTAGTATTTGAACTTCTTCTTGTGTCATTACACTTGTTACTTCTTCTTCCCATGCATCTAGTATGGCTAGTATGTCTTCTGTTTTTTCTAGTCCTTTTTGTGTGAGTGTTACTATTTTTTTTCGTCTATTGTTTGGATTTTCTTGTCTTGTGATTAATCCATGGTCTTCAAATTTTCTTAGTACTTTTGCTGTGTATCCTTCTGTTTTTCTAAATCCTTTTGCTAGTTCTTGTTGTGTTGTGTTTTCATTGAATCTGATTCTTATTAAGAAGGGATATTCTGCTAGTGTTACTTCGCCAAAGTCTATTTGAGACATGTATTCTTTACAGCTGAATATTAGTTCTTCTACGTAGTGGTATATTCTTATATTTTCTATGTTATCTTCTTTGAATTGGCCTGAAAGTGTCATTTTAATTTTTCCTGTTTTTATTTTAATAATCACACCCCTTTTTAAGAGAGTTAACTATTATATTAAGAAACTATTATATTATATGAAAATAAGAATATAAATATTTTATCAAAAACATGGAAATCCCCTGAAAATCAAAATATTAATAATATAAATTCAAAAAAAGCTATATTTAACAAAACAAGATAATAATACGTTTATTTAAAAAATGATTAAAAATAAAAAATATAAACTCAACAAACCCTTAATAAAACAATTTAAAACTAAACAAAGCAATACTATAAATACTAGAAACTTAAAATATAATGATTAATTAAGAAGAATGAGGTGAAAACACATGGCAAATCCAATAGTAGCAGCAATATTATCTTTCTTCTCAGGTATTGGAAACTTATACCTTGGATTATATAAAAGATTTATAGTAACATGCGTAATTGCAATAATTCTATTCAGTACAGGAGTACTCATGCCCCTTGGATTATTATTCTGTTTATACTATGCATATGACTCTTATATCGTAGCAAATGCTATGAATGAAAACAAAGAAATTCCAAAATTATTCACAGTACTAGACATACAATAAATGAAAACTATAAAAAAAACTTTTTCTTTTATTTTTTTAAAAAAAAACTTAATTACAACCTATTTATACTAAAATACTTATTCTATCAAATTATAATTAAAAAAAAACTTGTTCTAAAAAATCATTAATATTATTTTAAACTAATTAAAAAATAGTATTGATTGATTCGAATAGCATTATATTAAATAAAATTTACAATTGCAAAAAAAAGATTTAAAAAAAGAAGGGGTTGAAGTAAGATATGAGGTTTATCTCATATTCTACTTAGTTACACATAAAGTAGAACTAATTTCTGTTCTTTCATACAATTTATCAGCAAATACTGCTGTTAACTTGTAATTCTTAGCAGACATTTTAGCAGGTAGTGTGTATTTAATAGTTGCTACACCATTTTCTACTACTGCATAGATATTATTTCCATTTGCATCTTTTAATGTTTTACCATTGAGTTTAAAGACTACTTTACCACTATTTACAATATTATTTGAATTATTAGATTTTATATGTATTTTTAATTCTATTGTTTGATTAGCTTTTGCAGTAATTGACTCAAGTATCAGTGAAGCTGTTGATTTTGTAACATTTACTGATGTATTAGTTCTTGAAGTTGAACATATATTAGATCCACCATATACCACAGTAATATTTGAATTTGCTCTACTCCATCCTTGTGTTACTGTGTAGTTTTCTATTTGATATTGTCCATCTTTGAGTTGTGCATATATTATATTTCCATCCGCATCCTTTAGTGTTACTCCATTTATTTTGAAGATAACTTTTCCACTTTGTACTGATTTATTGGTTACTTGATCAATGATTATTGCACTTAATGTTATTTTATCGCCTATTTTTGCATTTACTGGGTTGATTATGATTGTTGTATCATGTTTTTGTGTGTTTATTTCATGATTTGTAGTTGTAGTTGTGTAATTCCTGTTTTCATTGTATGTTACATATAATGTACCTTTAACAGCATTTTGTGGCATTGTAAATGTGTATGTTGTATTTTCACCAGTTACATTAATTATACCTATTACTTCTGTGTTGAGTGTTAATACTATGGTTCCAGTTTTTATTTCTGTATTATAGTCTGTTGCTGTTTTAGTATTTATATTTACTGTAATTATATTATTATTTAATATTATACTTGTATTTAATTTTGTATTTAAGCTATTATTTTCATAGTAATTATTTTCTGAGGTGAATGTTGCGTTTGGATGGTTTACTATGAGTTCATGGTTTGTTGCTGTGTTGTTTATAAAGGTATTGTTTGTTGAGTATAATGTGCTTGTTATATCATCTCTTGCAGGAGTTCCTTCTTCATCAAGTGTATCTGTGTTGTCTATAAATACTACTGAACCATTTTCTGCTCTGTTACCATTGAAATTATTGTTTGTTATGTTGATTATTGTATCAAAGCTTCCAAATATTGCTCCTCCATATTGAGCATAGTTATTTTTAAGTGTTGAATTAGTTATAGTAATATTATTTATCATATCACCAAATACTGCTGCACCAAAAGTTGCATTGTTATTTTCGAAGTAACTGTTGTTTACATTTATTTCACAGCCTTCATCACCCATCACTGCTCCCTGTGAAGCATTATTGTTAGTGAATGTTGAATTATTTATATTAAGTATTACAAAGTCTGCTCCTATTATTGCTGCTCCTGTTCTTGCACGATTACTATCGTATGAACAATTATTTGTTGTTAGATTACTATAGTGGTGTGCATATAATGATCCACCAGTATTTGCATAGTTATTTAGGAACTGAGAGTTTTCTACAATCATTTGAGAGTATCTTTGTTGATATATTATTCCACCAGCATTAGTTCCATTGTTATGTTCAAAGTAGGAGTTATTGATTGTTGTTGTTGTGTTTAAATAGGAAAGGAATACTCCTCCACAGTATGTTGCAGTGTTATTTATGAAACGACTATTGTTAACATTTAATGTTCCTAGTGTATTTGTATATACTACAGATGATCTACTTCCAGTGTTATTATAGAAGTATGAATTATCAATTGTTGTTGTGTTGAATGATGTTATTATACATCCCCAATCTGCTAAAGTTCTTAGTGATGTAAGATCACTTCCTTGTCTGTTATTAATGTAGTTAAATGAACCTGTTGTATTGTTAATTACTACTTTTCCTGTACTATATATTACACCTGTGTATATTGTGGATTTATTTTCATTTTCTCCTAACATTGTTTCTATTATATTATGAGTTATAATCACATTTTGTGTGTTAATATTTGAATCTGTTGTTATTATTCCTTTGTTTGTATTAGTTTTATTAATTTTTAAGTAGAAGTTTTGTATTGTTAGATTTGTTAGTGTTATATTTGCATTTGTGATTTTTGCCAGATAATCAGTATTTGAACCATCTAGTACTGTTTCACTTGGAGAAATACCTATTATATTTACATTGTTTGTAATTGTTAAATTGGTATTACCTTGACCTGTGTATGTTCCACTTAGTATATGTATTCGTGTATTGTTTTCTGTTACTGCATTTAATGCCCTATTTATTGTTTTAAATGGTGAATTTATACTTCCATCATTTTCATCAGATCCACTATTTGACACATACATGTCATTAAGCACTGTTTTTATTGTTACATTAACCTCATTTGATTTTATTCCAGTTGCACTTGGGATAGGATTATTTTCAGATCCATCTGAAGAACTGGTTCCATCTGTTGAAATATAGTAATTTTGTGTATCTTTTTTTATGTTTTTACTGTTTATATTATTTAGTGTAATATCCTTTTTATCAGCATTTATTTTATCAATATGTGATAAATAGGATGAACTTATATCAATATTATGATTGTTATCTTCAGTTATGCTTGTGGTTGTATTATCAACTGTTGTTGCATTAATTGAAGATATACTTATGATTAATATTATCATCAAGCTTAAAATCATGAATATTTTCATTGATTTTTTGTTCATTGATATCTCCTATATTATTTTATAAAAAGTATGATTTTTTTATTAATTCGTCATACAATTCTATTATATAAAAACAAATATTAATACTTTTTTAAATAAAAGTATTACTTTTCTTGAATAAAACAGTGAAATGTAATACAATACATATGAAATTACAAAATAATTTAAAAAAAATAAATTAAAATTAAAAAAAGGGGATTTAAAGTAAAAATATGAGGTTTATCCCATATTTTATTTAGTTACACATAAAGTAGAACTAATTTCTGCTCTTTCATACAATTTATCAGCAAATACTGCTGTTAACTTATAATTCTTAGCAGCCATCTTAGCAGGTAGTGTGTATTCAATAGTTGCTACACCATTTTCTACTAATGCATAGATATTATTTCCATTCTCATCACGTAATGTTTTACCATTGAGTTTAAATACTACTTTACCAGAGCTTACTGGATTATTTGTTATATCATCTGTTATTTTTACAGATAATTTAATTGTTTGACCAGCTTTTGCAGTTACTTGGTCAAGTTCTAGTTTTGCACTACGTTTTTCTATTGAAAGTGTTGAGTTATTACTTCTAGATGATGTAAAGTCATTATTTCCACCATATACTGCACTTATCACATAGTTTGTGTTAGTCCATGAAGTTGGTATTATAAAGTCAGTAATTACTGCTTTTGAGTCTTTGACTGTTACATATATTATGTTTCCATCATTGTCTCTTAGTGTTTTACCATTTACTTTAAATACTACTCGTCCACCATTTATTATATTATTGTATGTGCCTGTTATATGAGCTGTTAAATTGATTTTCTCACCAATAACTCCATTAACTGGATCTACTGTTATTGTAGTGCCTATTTTTTCTACTGGTATATTTATTGTAGTACTTGTTTGTTTATATGTTTCATCACCATTGTATGATATGATTATAGTATTATCTCCAACTGGTATGTCTAGTTTAATAACTACACTACCATCTTCACTTGTAATACCATTAATATTATCACCATTTGGAAGTGTTACAACTATATTAGCATCAGCTATTGGTTGTGATGTAACTGCATCTATTAGTGTTACATTAATCATGGTATTTGCTAGTGTGTCATTTAATACAATAGCATTTATTTGAGTGTTGATTCCAGTGACTATTATATTTTTAAGTGTTATACTAATTGATGTGTAGTTAGTATTTCCTTCATATATTACATTTATTGTATATTCACCTATTCTGGTAATACCTGTGTTTATTATTGCATTACCATTAGTTATTGTACCTGTTGTGAGTATATTACCATTTTCATCACGTATGATTATATTTCCACTATCTATTGGTTTGTTTGTTTCACTGTCAACTACTTCTACTCTTAATGTTACATTTCCTACTGTGTTATTGGTTACTGTTGCAGTAATTGTACTGTCTCTTTTTGTTACGTTGATATTTACTGTGTTACTATTTGAGTTGTATGTTTTGTTACCATTATATGTTATGGTTATTGTGTTTTCGCCTACTGGAAGATCTAGTGGTATGTTTATGTTACCATTTTCATCAGTTTTTGTTGTAATTACTGTTGTATCTGGTAGTGTTACTGTTATATCTGCATTTGATATTATGTTATTTGTTGTTGTGTCTTTTAATACTACATTGATGTTTGTATTTCCTAGTGTGTTATTTATGATTATTGTATTTAGTGTAGTTTCACGTCCAATGATATTTACATTTTCAATTGTGATACTACTTTCTGTGTAGTTAGTATTTCCTTCATATTTAACTGTTATTGTGTATTCACCAGTGATTGTGATATTTGTTAGTATTATTGTATTTTCATCTACTATAGATGCTGTACCTATGATATTGTTATTTGTATCATATATTATGATGTTTCCATTGTTAATAGGATTATTTGTTGTTGTATCAACTACTGATACAGTTATTGTTACATTTCCTGCTGTGTTATTTGTTACTGTTGCAGTAATTGTGCTTTCACGTTTTACTACATTGATATTTACTGTGTTGGTTGTTGAGTTGTATGTATCGTTACCATTATATGTTATGGTTATTGTGTTTTCGCCTACTGGGAGATCTAGTGGTATGTTTATGTTACCATTTTCATCGGTTTTATCTGTGATAGTTGTTCCATTTGCTAGTGTTACTGTTATATCTGCATTTGCTATTGTAGTACTTGTTGTTGTGTCTTTTAGTACTACAGTTATGCTTGTGTTTGCTAGTGTATTGTTTATTATGTTTGTTGTGATTGTTGTGTTGTGTTTTAGTATTTTTATAATGCTTGTGGTTGTTGTGTTCTGGTAGTGTTTGCTTTCTGTTGTGTATTTAAGTATTATATTGTTTTCTGGATTTGTAAGTGTTAGTGTTATGTTTGCAGTTCCATTTACTACTTCACCAACTCCTATACTGTTTCCATCAAGGTATGCTGTTATTGTTCCATTTCTTACTGTGTCATTATATACACTTCTTAATGTTATGTTTATATTTATTGTATCTTCATCAAGTATTGTGTATGTTTGACTGATTATTGTATTGTTTAATAAGTTGTCTATGTATGTATTGTTATTAACTAGTACTAACTTGTCTACTTTAGGATTGTTTATTAACATGTCCCTAGTGTTATCTGTATTGTTTGTAAATAGGTTATTTGTAATTGTTGCATTACCAAGGTTATTAATTACGTATTCAGAATTATTTAACACATAATTACTATTTATTATACTGTTATTTAGTGTGAATGTTCCTGAAACATTATTATATATTACACTTCCTGATTCAGCAGAGTTATTTATGAAAGTTGCATTATTTATCATGCTAATTCCTTCATTAAATAATACACCATAAACTGCCAAGTTGGATGTGAATGTATTATTATTTAATGTAATAGTTCTACCATTGGATATTGCTCCACCGTTTGTTGCCTTGTTATTTGTGAATGTTGAATTAGTTATTGTAATGTTTTCAGTGCTTGTTATTGCTCCACCCATACCACTTGATGTGTTATTAGTGAATATGGAACCAGTTATTGTACTATTACCAGTATTAGTTATAGCTCCACCCATAGCTATTGCATTATTATTTGTGAAGTTAGAATTATTTATAATACTATTTCCAAAGTCATAGATTGCTCCACCGAATATACTTGCATTATTACTTGTAAATACTGAGTTATTTACTGTACTATTTGCAGTATTGTATAATGCTGCTCCAGCTTGAGCAGTATTAGATGTGAAATTAGAGTTAACTATAGAACTGTTTTTAGCATTATATATTGCTCCACCATACTTAGCATTATTTGCTGTAAATACTGAGTTATTTACTGTGATTGTTTTATTATTATATATTCCTGCACCGTTTTGTGATGCTTTGTTGTTATTAAATACAGTGTTATTTATTGTGATGTTTGCATTGTTATAAATTGCTGCACCACTTGTTGCATTATTGGATGTAAAGTTAGAATTATTTATTACTAGGTTTTCATTATTATATATTGTTCCTAGTGTTGCATTGTTTTCATTGAATAATGTGTTATTTATATTACAAATTCCATTACTGTTATATATTGCAGATCCATTGCCTGTTATGTTATTGTTTGTGAATGTTGAATTATTTACTGTGAGATTTCTTCCATTAGATATAGCTCCACCATTTACTGCAGTGTTACTTGTGAATGTTGAATTAAATATTGTAACATTTTCAGTACTGGTTATAGCTCCACCCATACCACTTGATGTGTTATTAGTGAATATGGAACCAGTTATTGTACTATTACCAGTATTAGTTATAGCTCCACCCATAGCCATAGCATAGTTATTTGTGAAGTTAGAGTTATTTATAATACTATTTCCATAGTCATAGATTGCTCCACCGAATATGCTTGCATTATTACTTGTAAATACTGAGTTATTTATTGTGCTGTTTGCAGTATTGTATATTGCTGCTCCAGCTTGAGCAGTATTAGATGTGAAATTAGAGTTAACTATAGTACTGTTTTTAGCATTGTATATTGCTCCACCATACTTAGCATTATTTGCTGTAAATACTGAGTTATCTACTGTGATGTTTGCATTGTTATAAATTGCTGCACCACTTGTTGCATTGTTGGATGTAAAGTTTGAATTGTTGATTACTAGGTTTTCGTTATTATATATTGTTCCTAGTGTTGCATTGTTTTCATTGAATAGTGTGTTGTTTATATTACAATTTCCATTACTATTGTATATTGCTGATCCATTGCCTGTTATGTTGTTGTTTGTGAATGTTGAGTTATTTACTGTGAGATTTCTTCCATTAGATATTGCTCCACCATTTACTGCAGTGTTACTTGTGAATGTTGAATTAATTATTGTAATATTTTCAGTACTAGTTATTGCTCCACCCAATACCACTTGATGTGTTATTAGTGAATATGGAACCAGTTATTGTACTATTACCAGTATTAGTTATAGCTCCACCCATAGCCATAGCATAGTTATTTGTGAAGTTAGAGTTATTTATAATACTATTTCCATAGTCATAGATTGCTCCACCGAATATGCTTGCATTATTACTTGTAAATACTGAGTTATTTATTGTGCTGTTTGCAGTATTGTATATTGCTGCTCCAGCTTGAGCAGTATTAGATGTGAAATTAGAGTTAACTATAGTACTGTTTTTAGCATTGTATATTGCTCCACCATACTTAGCATTATTTGCTGTAAATACTGAGTTATCTACTGTGATTGTTTTATTATTATATATTCCTGCACCGTTTTGTGATGCTTTGTTGTTATTGAATATGGAATTATTAATACTACTATTTGCATTGTTATATATTGCTGCACCACTTGTTGCATTGTTGGATGTAAAGTTAGAATTGTTTATTACCAGGTTTTCATTATTATATATTGTTCCTAGTGTTGCATTGTTTTCATTGAATAGTGTGTTGTTTATATTACAATTTCCATTACTATTGTATATTGCTGATCCATTACCTGTTATGTTGTTGTTTGTGAATGTTGAGTTATTTATTGTGAGGTTTCTTCTATTTGATATTGCTCCACCGTTTGTTGCATTATTATTTGTGAATGTTGAATTAGTTATTGTAATGTTTACTATGCTTCTTATTGCTCCACCTTCATGTAATGCATTGTTAGATGTGAATATAGAACCTGTTATTGTACTGTTTCCAGTGTTGAATATTGCTCCACCCATAGACATAGCATAGTTATTTGTGAAGTTAGAATTAATTATTGTGGAATTAAGGGCATATATTGCTCCTCCAATGTTTCTTGCATTATTATTTGTAAAGACTGAGTTATTTACTATCAATGTAGTGTTTGCAAGACTAGCTATTGCTCCTCCATATGTTGCATTATGGGATGTGAAGTTAGAGTTGTTTATTATAGTGCTGTTTCTAGTATATATTGCTCCTCCATCTGATTGGGCATTGTTGTTTGTGAATACTGTGTTATCTACTGTAATTGTTTTATTATTATATATTCCAGCACCATCTCGTGATGCATTATTATTACTAAATACTGAGTTATTTACTATGCTGTTTGCATTGTTGTAGATTACTCCACCATATGTTGCATTGTTGGATGTAAAGTTTGAATTGTTTATTACTAGGTTTTCATTATTATATATTGTTCCCATTGCTGCATTGTTGTTAGTAAATAATGTGTTGTTTATATTACAATTTCCATTACTGTTGTATATAGCTGATCCATTACCTGTTATGTTATTGTTTGTGAATGTTGAATTATTTATTATGAGTGTTTTTCCATTGTATATTGCTCCACCATTAGTTGCATTATTAGATGTGAATGTTGAATTAGTTATTGTAATGTTTTCAGTGCTGGTTATTGCTCCACCCATACTATTTGATGTGTTATTGGTGAATATAGAACTGGTTATTGTACTGTTACCAGTATTGGTTATTGCTCCACCCATTGCTATTGCATTGTTGGATGTAAAGTTAGAGTTAGTGATAGTACTGTTTTTAGCATTATATATTGCTCCACCAAATATGCTTGCATTGTTATGTGTGAATACTGAGTTATTTAGTGTGTTATTTGCATTGTTATATATTGCTGCTCCTGCTTGAGCAGTGTTTGATGTAAAATTAGAATTATCTATAATACTTATTCCATTGTTATATATTGCTGCACCATAATTTGTTGCAGTGTTAGATGTGAATATTGTATTATTTATTGTTATTGTTGCATTAGTGTATATTGCTGCTCCATTTCGTGTTGCTTTGTTGTTTGTGAATATGGAATCTGTTATTGTAGTGTTTGCTCTGTTGTATACTGCTGCTCCATCATTTGATGCTGTGTTATTGGTGAATGTTGAATTTGTTACTGTTAGGTTTACATAGTTATAGATTGCAGCTGCATTTGATGCTATGTTGTTTATGAATGTTGATTGTGTTACCTTGATTACTTCATAGTTGTAGATTGCTCCTCCAAGTTCTTTTGCTGTGTTGTTGATGAATGTTGAGTTATTTACTGTGTTTGTTCTACGATTGTAGATTGCTGCTCCATTTGTTGCTGTGTTATTTATGAATGTTGAGTTGTTTATTGTTCCATTTCTGTAGGTAAATAGTGCTGCTCCACTTGTTGCATTGTTGTATGTGAAGGTTGTATTATATACTGTGAGATTTCCATTGTTGAAGTGTATTGCTCCTCCACTTGTTGCATTATTTTTTGTAAAAAGAGAGTTTTTTACTGTGAGAGTTCCATTGTTGAGGTGTATTGCTCCCCCACTTGGTGCATTGTTGTTTGTGAATGTTGAATTGTTTATTGTTATGTTTCCAGTTGTATAGATTGCTGCTCCACTTGTTGTTGCTTTGTTGTTTGTGAATGTTGAATTGTTTATTGTTATGTTTCCAGTTGTATAGATTGCTGCTCCACTTGTTGTTGCTTTGTTGTTTGTGAATGTTGAATTGTTTATTGTTATGTTTCCAGTTGTATAGATTGCTGCTCCACTTGTTGTTGCTTTGTTGTTTGTGAATATTGAGTTGTTTATTGTTAGTTTTCCTAGATTGTATATTGCTGCTCCATTTGTTGTTATTGTCTTGTTTGCATGTGTTGTGTTAGTAAGTGTTAGATTTCCATTGCTTGATACTATTATTCTTGGATTTATTGTCAGATTTTTTATTGTGACATTTGAATTTATGGTTATAAGTCCTGTTGTGTTTAGTACTGCATTTCTTCCATCTATTGTTACATTTCTTGATATTGTTAGTGTTGTGGATCCTGTGTATTTTCTTGTAGTGTTTAATCGTATGGTGTCTGCTGTTCCATTTGCTATTTGATTTCTTAGTGCACTGTATGTGTTTACTATTACTGTTGCTGTTTTTAGTGTTTTGTTTGTTGTTTTTATATTACTTGTAGTGTTTTGTTCTAATATTTTACTTGTGGTTGTTGTATCATGAGTACTTTGCATGTTTTGATGATCTACTGTGTTTGTCACCACATCCATTGTACTTGTATCGTTTGCTGATACATTGCTTAGTCCACATACTAGTAAAATAATTAGGAATAAAAAGAAAAAGATATGTTTTCTATCCATGAAAAATTATTCTCCTAAACATGTTTATTGTATTGTGTATTATATTTTTTTAGAAAGAATGTTTTGTGTTAAAATTTTTATAAATATGTTTTTAATTGAATTTAGTGTCTTACCCAGTACTTTTTTTTGAATTTATTATTAACTATATGTTCTAAAAATTTAGATCATGACAGCTTATTTATTTTAACTATTTTTAGATTACAAATCAAGTTTTTTTTAGGCTACGAAAAAAAAGTATTTACATTTTTTGTAATTAATTCATATTTTAGGGGGTGGGTGGACACTTATATGTTGTTTTAAAAACTTTTTTTTAACATTTTTCTAATTCTTTCTTTAAATATAATATCTTGAATTATATCATCATTTTTGATTGGATATAATCCTTGTTATTATATTATATATTAATATCATATATAATTTTAGGAAAACCTAAATTTATAAGTGTATTCAATAAAAAACTAGTAACAACATACAAAAGAAAAGTTTAATTTTCAAATAATATTCCCAAAAAAAATGAGTAAAGATAATATAATAATTATCATAGTTATTATAATTTCAAGTATCACAAAAATTTTCAAATATTAGATATACAAAAAATGAAATTATAATAAAAATAGAAAAATGAGGAATAAAACCCTCCTTCTCCTTTATTATTAGTTAAAAAAATAATATTTAAATAATAGTTAATGTAGAGTTAATATCTACTCTTTCATAGATACCACTAGCAAATACTGCTGTTAATTTGTAATTTTTAGCAGCTATCTTTGTAGGTAGTGTGTATTCAATAGTTGCTACACTATCTTCTACTACTGCATAGATATTATTTCCATTTTCATCACGTAATGTTTTACCATTAAGTTTAAAGACTACTTTACCATTATTTACATTTTCATTATTATCTGTTATTTTCACAGATAATTTAATTGTCTGACCTGCTTTTGCAGTTACTTGCTTAAGTTCTAGTTTTGCACTGCGTTTTTCTATTGTGAGTGTTGAATTACTACTTCTAGATGATATACATTCACTATTTCCACTATAAACTGCACTTATCTTATATTCTGGATTAGTCCATGATTTTGGTACTGTGAAGTTTGTGATTACTGCTTTTGAGTCTTTGACTGTTACATATATTATGTTTCCATCACTGTCTCTTAGTGTTTTACCATTTACTTTAAATACTACTCGTCCACCATTTACTGGCATGTTACTATCAGTATTTATTGTTGCAGTTATATTGATTATATCACTTATTCTAGCATTTACTGGGTTTACTGTGATTATTGTAGTTACTTGTTCTATTGTAACTTCTGTTGTGATTGTTTTTGTGATAAAACTATGTGTTTCATCAGTGTATTGTATTTCTAATGTTTTAGTACCTATTGTTTGTGGTATGTATGTTACTTGTGCTACTCCACCGGTTACTGTTGCTGTTGCTACTACTTCATTGTTATCTATTATGTTTATTATTCCAGTGTTTGGTGTTGTGTTGTATATTTCATTTGTTGTGAGTGTTATTGTTATCATGTTTTCAGTTAATGCCTTGTAGTTTGTGGTTATGTCTGCTTTGAGTGTTATTGGTAGGTTATTTCCAGTGAATGTGTTGTTTATGCTTGTTATGTTTGCTGTTGTTGCATATTTTCTGAAGAAGTCTGTTTCATTAGTTGCTGTGTTGTTTTCAAAGTGTGTGTCTTTAATGTTTATTGTTCCTGTGCTTTCTATGAATATGTATGCTGTGTTGTTTACTAGTTTTGTGTTTGTTATGTTTAGTATTGTTTGTCTGTTGTTTACATTGATTAGTCTTCTTGTTGCATTATTATTTGTTATTTGTGAATCTGTTATTGTAACATTTTTTCCACTGTTTATGTATATTATTGATGCGGTTGTTGCTTTGGTGTTGTTTATTGTTATGTTTGTTATATCTACCTTGTTTATTCCATTTATGTATAGTACTCCTGTTGATACTGTTGTATTATCAATTTGAATATCTTCTATTGTGTAGTTGTAGTTTCCATAGATATATATTACTCCTTGACTTTTTACTATTGTATTTTTGAAACTGGAATTTGTTATTTCTGATTTCTTGTTTAAGTATAAGTCTCCACCATTACTTGCAGTGTTTGAGTTGAATTTTGTGTTATTTATTGTTATGTTTACTCCTGAATATATTGCTCCTCCCTGGGATGATGCATTGTTATTTGTGAATTGTGTATTGTTAATTACTGCTTTTCCATAGCTTGTAAGATATATTGCTCCTCCATGTGATAGTGCATGGTTTTTGTTAAATATATTATTATCTGAGTATAGTGTGTTATTTGTTTGTAGTGTGGAGTATATTGCTCCTCCATGTGTTTTTGCTGTGTTATTTGTGAATGTTGTACCTGTTATGTTTAGGTTTGTACTGGTTTTTATTGCTCCTCCATAATTATCTGCATAGTTATCTTCAAATACACAGTCTATTATTATAAGATCAGTTGTAGTGTTTATTACTCCACCATTGGTTGAGTTTCCATTTATGAATTTAAGACCTTTTAGTGTTAGTGTTCCACTTGATACTTCAAAGATTTTTCCTTTATTATCTGCTGTTATTATGGTGTTTTCTTCCCCTGTTATTGTGAGGTTTGTAGTGATTTTTTGTCCTATTATTGTGTATGTTCCAGTTTTTATTATTATACTATGACTTGCACCTGTTTTTGTTGCTGAATATATTGCTGATTCTAGTGTTTTTTTAGGATTGTTAATGCTTCCATCATTTATATCATTTCCATCCATGGATACATATATTATTCCATTGTATGTGCTCTCTAGTATTACTGTTAGTTTTTCAGTTATTTTTGCTTCATTATATACTGTATTTCCAGTATATGTTGCAGTTACTGTGTGTTCTCCACTAGTTTGTGCTGTGTATTGTATTTTTGCTGTTCCATTTATTACACTAGATTGACCTATAACTGTTTCATCTACTGTGAATGTTACATTACCATATTGTAGTATATTGTTATCTGTATCTACTAGTGTTGTCCTGAGTTCCCCTGTTTGTCCGACTTCTAGTACTGGTAGTGTTATTGTTATTGTTACCATGTCTGGATTTATTGGATAGTTTGTGTCAATTGTATTGTTTATTGTACTTGCATTTATTGATTTATGTCCTGTTTTATCATTTGTGATTAATGTGTTTAAGCGGATATTATTATCAGATCCTATTACATTTATTGTGTATATACTTGTACCTGCAAGGTCTGTGATTGTTATATTGTTTTCTGTTATGTTGTTATCATCTACTTTCACTAGTTTTATTCCATTATTATCTGCACTTATTTGTTCCATGTTGGTTACAGCAGTTATACTACTGTTTGTTGTGATTGTTATATTGTTTCTTGTTATGTTATTGTATACTGCATTTGATGTTGATGCTACTCCTATTACACGTGCACCTGTACCATTTAGTGTGTTATTATTAATAATACTTCTTCTTGCACCATATACTTCTATCATGTAGATTGTATTTGCTTGAGCTGTGATTGTATTGTTTTCAATTATATCATCTGCTGTTGTTCCCATACTATTTGTTGTTAGTACTATTCCATATGCCATGTTTGTTGCATTAACTGTTATGTTATTGTCTGCAATTACTCCATCACTTCCATATGCATATTCTACTCCATATGCATAATCTGCTTTTGTAGTTATATTATTTGAGGTTATTTCAAATTCCTCAATTTTATTATTAAGTCTTAATGAGTATGCATATGTTTGACCAATAGTATTAAATGTGTTTTCTGTTATGATATTTGCCTCTGATTCATCATCATCGTAACTAAATGCATCTGTACAGAATTCTATACCTATTGTTGTATCTGTTTTACTATCACTATCTCTACTACTTGCTTTTGTGTTTATAGTGTTGGCAGTGATTGTGTTGTAGCTTGACTTGTATCCTTGTATTGCTGATAACTTGTTAACTCCCATTGTTCCATAATAGTTGTAATCTACATTATATGCTTTTCCTGTTACATTTATAATATTATTACTTATAATATTACCATTTGATTCATTTAAACAGAATGCATATGTACTATCTTCACTATTTTCCTGAATTATTGTGTTACCATCTATTACAAGTCCTCCAACACCATATAAGTCAAATACAGTTTTTGAGTATTGTGTATTATTAATTACTAGTCCATATACTTCACTTCCATCACTACCTTCTAAAAAGGTGAATGTGGAATTATGTAAAACTGCTTGTGTTGATGCAGAAGATATGCTTATTGTAGAGTCAAATGTAAAGTTTCTGTTTGAGAATTCACCAGATAATTCAATTGATTTTACTCCACTTAGTGCTTCCGTTGCTATTCCATCTTCAAAATATGTTGAATAGGACTTGTTTGTAATTACAAGAGGTTCTGAATCTTTTTTAAGTTCTTTTATATTACTTTTTATATTATTATTAGTTGTTGATTGTTCACTTACACTATTCATACTTGTAATACTTGTATCAACATCTAGTGTATCTATTGTATCATCAGATACATCTGTTGCACTACATGCTGATACTCCTAGTAATAATACTAGTATTAAAGCTAGAATAGAGAACAATTTCGTGTTATATTCGAACATTTTTCTGAAATTTCTCCCCAAAAAAATAATAGTTTTTATGTTAAATACTAATTCTACCACAAATACTATCTGTTCATAAAATAGTTTTACTTGAAAACTGGGTAGACTAGTATTATATAATAGTTATATAAAGCACTGTTAAAATATTTACTTAAAAAAAATACTATAAAAATTAAATAGTTTAAATATAAACGAAATAAAATTAGAAAAAAAATAAGAAGAAGATTATTGTAAATTCTCAATAAACTCCCTATCATATGGATTATTACCATCATCAGGATCATAAATAGTAACAGGCTCATCATAATATGCAGCCTCATCATAATAATAACTAGAACCACCACTACTAGAAGCAGAGGAACTAGAACTTGATGAACTAGAACTTGATGAATTATAGGAATTATCCACAACATGCTCACCACTATCCTGTGACGTATTTTCATCAGAAAACATAACACCTATAGACCCAATAATAACAATACCAATACAACATAGAAGTAGAATACCTTTCCAAGACCCACCATCTTGGCCATCCTCACCAAATATATGCTTAAGACCTAGTAAAAACTCTGAAATATCCTTACCCTCATTATACAATCCAACCTTATAAATACTATCACACATACCATAAAACCAGATTATATAAATTAAAGGAGCACACAGCACTGCTAAAATCATCACTATTATAAATACTAATACAAATGTTCCAAACTCTCCAAGATAAATATAACCTCCACCAGGAAAAAAGAAACTACAAACAAATGCAATAGCCTTACTCTTATTTCTACTAGAAACTACCTGCTGATTATCATCACTATTACCATTATCATACTCAGGATTAAAATAACCCTGATTAGAAGTAGGTTCCTCACCAGTATTTATATTATCATCACTTTGACTAGTATAACTCATTTCCTGTTGATTATCCTCTGATTTATCATTCATAGACTTAGATAATTCATTACCACAGATAATACACAAATCCATTGAATCATTATTATCAAAACCACAATTCAAACACTTCTTCACCAAAATAAATACACCTCTACAATAAAATAACTAAAAAAAGTAATATGAATGGAAAAAATATACACATTCCCATATAAATAAATTATAATTCTTAGAAATTACTAATAAGATTTTTTATACCATAGAATAAATCCGATGTATCTTCACCATTATTATATAAATCAACTTTTAACATACAATCATAGAGACAATATAACCATACAATAATACTCAATACACCACCAGAAATACCCGTGAAAAGTACTGCAATAGCAAAGAACAATATAAAAGACATGTATTCTCCAAGATAAATATAACCTCCACCAATAAAAAAGAAACTACATAAAAATGTTAAAAACTTACTTTTTCCAGAATTCACTCCCGGATATGTGTTATTATATGTATTTTCATTATTATATTCAGAGTTATTATACTCAGGATTACTATAACCAGTAGTTGTATTTCCCGTATTATTATTTGAAGTTTCACTTTTTTGAGTATCATATGTTCTATAGGACTCATTCTCTTCCTGTTGTCCTCTAGCCACCTCTTTTTCATGAAGTTTCCGATATTTATACTCATTTACAATATAATCAGCCATTGTAACTTCATCTTTAACATGATCTTCAGCATCATTAGATACATCCTTTTCCTCATCAACACGGGAATTATCATCAATACTTCTTGGAATATTATACTGAGAAGGTTCATCAACACCACCCATATAATAAGAGTCATCCTCAACAGTACTTTGAGAACCACCAATATTTTCAATAAACTCATCATCATAGGGATTATTACCATTATCATTATCATAAATAGTTCTAGGCTCACTATAATAATCAGAATCCTGATCATAAAAACTCTTCACAGAAGAAGCTAACTGATTACCACATATAAGACAAAAATTTGCAGAATCCTCATTAGCAAAACCACAATTCAAACACTTCTTCACCAAAAAAATACACCTCACAATAAAATAATTAAAATAATATTTAATAATATCTATATAACCATCAAATATATAAAACTAGATACTTAAAAATAAAAAAATAAATTAAAGATTAGTACGAACATCACACACCAAAGAAGATAATTCAATACCAACATTCACGCCACACCATTTAACCCTTAAAAACCAAGCCATATCACAACCCAAATTACACACAGCCTGCAAACCACCCAAATCCCCATGAACACCAGCAACAGTAAGACCATGAATAACATTCCAATAAGTAGAAGAAATAATAGGCATCGCTTCTATTATTATTTGTAGATATTGTAAATTAGATTAGTAATTTTTGAAGTATTTTTTGTAGGAATATTGATAAATTTTCTTCATTTCTATCATTTCCTGGAATTAACGGAAATGCCCCTACTGAAGGTATTATTAAATCTGATACTTTATATATTTTAAATCCATCTCCTGGATATAATACATAGGCCCCTTCACTTTCTAGTATTGCGTCTTTATATGTGTGCATTTTATATACATCATCTTTTTTGAAGAGATTATATTTATTTCCATTTTTTTCACCTATAGGTGTGTAGTATTCATTTATTTCTTGTTCTGACCTATATTTTGCATCAAAGTGTATGAAGTATTCTTTGTCTTTGTATTTTATTCTTAGTGTGTAGTCTGGCTTGAATGTTAGTGAGTATGATTTGTAATAGGTTTTATTTGAAAAGGATAGGTTATAATAGGTTGTTATTTCTATTAGTTTTCTATTGAATTCTATTTTAAAGATGTTTTTTGAGGTTATACCTCGTTTTATGTTGATTGACCATTTATTTTCATTGATTTTGAATATATTTTCAAAGTTGATTTTGTTTATACTTAAATCATTTAGTACTTGTAGTAATTTAAGATAACACCAGTATTCATATAATTCACTCATTTTCTTTTCAAAGCCTTTGAATTTATCAGATAATTCATTCCAACTTATTCTGAAAGAAAATTCAAACATTAGAAAATATTCAAGAATATCTCGATAGCCTTCTCTTTTTTGTAATACTTGCGAATTATATGGTATGTATTCCATGTTAGATATGTTTTTAAATAAGTTATTTGATAAATAATAGTCTACTTCTTCTTGGAATAATACTAGTTTATCTTGAACATAACCTCTTGGACAAGTAGTTATCATTTCATGGATCATGTTTGATATGTTTTCAAGGAAGTATTTGAAAAATCTGTTTTCAGGATTATCAACTGAATCTATATATCTTATATTTTCAATTGTTAGAGGCATATATCCATTTAATTTATTTGCTATTGTGAAAGTTTTTTGTGTTTTTTGTAAGTTATCCATGTTCGTGAATATGTTATTTAGTTGAGTGACTTCTATATGTGATGACATTCCAATTGGTACTTGTTCAGATGATGTAGTTAGTTGAGAATATGGATTTCTAATTAAATATTCATATATTGATGGTAAATTTTCTTCTTGGAATAAAAATTCAAGTAACATAAAATCTTCATAAAATGTATTTTTAGTGGAAGAAGCTAGTTCAAACTCCTGATATAATGGAGAATTTACTTCAAAAATTAAACCAGATGATAATTTTGATAAGTCAGCAATCATTGCAGGATATTGATTAAAGTAATCTATTTTCTTAGATCTTATTTCAATAGGAATAAGTATGGAATTTATATTATTTTTTTGAATATCTATGAATGATTTTCCAACATAGCTTTTAAAGTTAAGTGTTCCAGCAAATTTATATGTACTTTCATCACTTAAATTAAATGAGAATTCATTGAAAAAGTTGGGGTTTTGTTTATTTAATGAATAAAGAATATTATATGTTGCATTTATATCCTTTGATTCAAATAATAATTGATATTGTGTATTTTCTAGAAACATTAGATTAGCAAAGTATTTTTCCATATTACTACAGTATTGTATTGGTGTTTTAGTATCAGGATATTCAACAATATTAATATTAAATAATTCTAGATTATCTATTACATTATAATTATCAATATAATCAGTATAACAATCAGCACGAATAGATAATTTACCCAGTTTATTTCCAAAATCATCAACTAAATGAATTATAATTTTTTGTTCAAACATGAAAATCAATTGATAAATGAAACATATCTTTGTTCAGACAATACATTAGACATTTCTTTAATTTTAAGTGCAGATGTATAATACTTATAATCATTCTTACTTAACCCCGTATTTTTAATAGACACATTAAATGACTCATTAAATAAACAGAACTTATATAATTTATTTAATGTTTCTGAGAGAGATTTTTCAGAACCATGAAGTTTTGGAAGTATTTTTTGTTTAATTTGAGCATCAAAATATCTCATCCAATTACTACCCCAATTATTTGGAGAACCCTCATACATCCATGATACTACCATAAATCTCAAAATTTCATTTATAACTCTAAAACCGAAGTCAAAACCAGATAGTTTAAGTATTTCTTGTAATTTATTTAATTCATCAGACAATACATCCCATAAACTAGAATTTTCTACCATAACATCACATAACATGTCATGTAATACATGAATATCGGCTCTTCTTACTTCTATACCTTGAAGAGGATCTAAAAGAAAAGATATATTACCCATTACTTGTTTGTATTTAAAATCATTATTCATATAATCAGATACACTCATTGAATCAAATTCAATAGTATTTGCCCTATCTAATACTTTTGGTGAAAACATATATGTTGTTTCATCCACATTAACTGTACCAATTATAAATAGATTCTCAGGAAGTTTTAATTCATAATTATCATCACAATCATTACCAGAATATAAGGGAATAGCTTCATTACTCTCAATAGCAGATAAAAAATCAGCAAAATATCTTTCAACATGAGATAAATTCATTTCATCAAGAATTAAAAAATAAGGATTAACTAAATCTTTCTGAGCATTCTTAATAAGAGCATAAGCAGGTGTTTCATTATATTCCTCAGTTATAACATTATAAAAACCTAAAACATTCCTATTTTCAGTCCAATTAGAACCTACAGGAATAACCTTATACTGTTTAGAATTATTATTGGATTTACTTCTAGAATTAAATGAATCAACAATAAGTTCAATATCTACTTTCTGATTAGGATCTTCATCCCTAAGTTTACTAAGCCTATCATAAATTTCATCAGACTTAAAAAATAATCGTGTATTCATATTGATTTTACCAATACCTTCTATACCATCAACAATAATGGGTAACTCTTTTTGATAAACATCAATTGGTATGAACTTCTTAACATCCTCATTATTTAAAGACCAACCACCACTAGTAGCAGATTTACCTACTTTATTTGATGTTTTAACTCTATTAACTATTACGTCTATATCATGATGTGAAACATAATTTGCAAAAAGTTGAGCTAGTTTTGTTTTTCCAGTCCCTGAATTTCCAGTTAATATTACAAATGGTTTAACTTTTAATGATAACAAATAATTTTCAATTAATTCTTGATTAAAGAAATATCCTTTACTTTGTAGATATTGTTGAAAACTTATTTTATCTGATTTTTCTTGTGAAATAAAAAAATCCCCCTTGAAGTTTTAAAACTAAAAAATAACTGTTTTTCTATTTAATATTTTACTCCTCTAAAAAACATGAGATTCATATGTTTTATTCATAAAAAGAGTTTGTGATGCACGTACAATTGTATCTTCAGAATATTTATTGAAATCATATGTCTGTAAATTCATATTAAATTTTGTACGAATGTTTAAATAAAAATCTTTTCGTTCATTTTGATTTAATTTTAAAAAAGTCTTTTCAATATCTCTTAAATAATCAATAAGAGTTTCATAATCTTTTTTAATAACATAGTATGTTAAAATCAATTCTTTATTGATATCAGAAATATATGCTTTTTTAACATGATAATTACTCATTAAATAAAAAAATACAGCACCTCCCCCTATAAATGGCTCGAAATAATTTTTGATTTCACCACTTTTCAATATTTCTTCGGGAAGACATGATTCAATAATATCTATTAATTGACGTTTACCTCCAACCCATTTCATAAAAGGTTTTGCGGCAATAATTTTTTTATTAAATAGATCTACTTGCATGATATAAATTATCTTTCTTATACTATATTTTTTTTATCATAACATTGAAAACTACTTAAAATAAAGGGTGTTTTTATGAATAAAACATGTTTCAATGGTTTATTTAGATTGAATCGTAAAGGTGAATTTAATGTTCCTTATGGTAAATATAAGAATCCTACAATTTGTGATGAGGAGAATATTACTAATGTACATGAGATTCTAAAAGATGTGACTATTGAAAATAAAACATATACCTACTCAGAAAAGTTTATTGATGAGAATTCATTTGTTTATTTAGATCCCCCTTACAGACCTCTTAGTAAAACATCCAATTTTACTAGTTATTCTGAAAATAACTTTAATGATGATAATCAAAAAGAATTAGCACAATATTTTAGTAATATTACTAGAAAAGGTGCTTGGGCTATGTTAAGTAACAGTGATCCTCATAATACTAATCCTGATGATAACTTTTTTGATGATTTATATTCTAAATATACTATAAAACGTGTGAAAGCTAAAAGAAGTATTAATTCAAAGGGTAATTCAAGAGGAGAAATTAATGAAATACTTGTAACTAACTATTAGGAAGTAAAAAAATAATGGTTCAATATAAACAATTAGGTTATAATAATTTTGAAGAGTATTATGAAGATTTTCAAAATAATTTACTATTCAATAACCATACATATAATTATTTTGTAGATTGGGATAAAGTTTTCAATAAAATAAAAGAATATATGATTGAAATATCTATTTTAAACACTTTAAGTAAAGTAGATGAAAAAGAATTAGAATCTACATTTAAGAAAATTATACTAACTTATCCAGAAGTTGTTCCAATATTACCTTCAATTCTTGCTATTCGTAAGTTTGATGAGAAAAAGAAAATATATATTCTTGATGATACCTTTAAAACCTATGATTTCAGTGCTGATGGATTTAATCCTGATGAAATTGTTAATTTTGCTAATAAAACAGGATTACTAAAGTTATTTAATAAAATTAATGATCTTTATGCTTATCTTCTAGGTACAGAGGTTGGCTTAGATTCTAATGCTAGAAAAAATCGTAGTGGAACTATCTTTGAAAGTATTATTGAAGAAAAATTAAAAGAAAAACTTGAAAATACGCCATATGAAATTAAAGTTCAAGAAATGGTTGAAGGTATTATCCGAGTAAAACGTGCTGATTTTATTATTAGCCTAAACAATAAACAATTAATAATTATTGAATGTAATTTTTATAGTAGTACTGGAAGTAAACCTATTGAAGTTACTAATGCATACAAAGAATTACAAAAAGAAGTAGATAAAACCAATGTGAAGTTTTTATGGATTACTGATGGTATTGGATGGAAAAAAATGAAAAAAACTATTAAAAATGGAATGGAAACAATTGATTATATTATAAATTATTCAATGCTTTCAAAAACTATTGATATATTATTAGATCTTTAAATATAATGTATATAATAATACTCTTTAATTTATTGAATTCAGGAAAATAAGTATGTGTTTTTTTTATAAAAAGAGAGGGATAGAACTTAGTTAACATGATGAATATAATCTAATTTCTTTGATTATTTAATTTTTTTTTATATGTTAAATAGTTTTGATTAATTTTTTAAATTTATATAGAAGTTACTTTTTTTTGTCTTAAGATTATCCGTTTTAATTGTAAATTCTAATTTAAAAAATATTTTTTTTTTGATAATTCTTATTTTTTAAACTGTATTACATCTTTTTTTGTCGTCTGTTTATTAGTTCATAAATCTAGCCAAAAAAAACTTTTTATCCTCTAATTGAAGTATTGTTCTTGTTTATCAAAAGTTAATTTTTGAATTTGGTTAATACCCCTTTTTTCTATATAATTTAGTTTTTTTATAATCAATTCTATTATTTAAGTTCTATCCCTCATGATTATTATATTACTTTCATCATATTTATAGTTTATGTTTTTTTATAGTTTTTGATTTATTTTATTAAATATTGTTTATTGTATAATTGTGTTTATTGTTAGTTTGTGTCATGATTAACCTTTTATTTTATTAGTGGGTTAATTTTTTTTTAATTAAATTTGTTTTATGAAAAATGAAATAAGGTGGGGTTTTGGTGGTTATGTGTTTATTTTTTTTAGTCTTGGAATTTTCCTAGGAAGTCTTTCATTCTTTGGTTGTTAGAGTTGAATATTTCATCAGGTGTTCCTTGTTCTATTATGTATCCTTGGTCCATGAATATGATTTTGTCTGCCACGTTTTTTGCGAAGTTCATTTCATGGGTTACTATTATCATTGTCATGTTTTCTTGTGCTAGTTGTTTGATTACTTTAAGTACTTCTCCTGTTATTTCAGGATCTAGTGCACTTGTTGGTTCGTCAAAGTATAGTATGTCTGGATTCATTGCTAATGCTCTTGCTATTGATACTCTTTGTTGTTGTCCTCCTGATAGTTGTGATGGGTATGCTGTTTCTTTGTCTTCTAGTCCCATTTTTTTGAGTAGTTGTCTTGCTTCATTTATTGCTTCTGTTTTATCTCTTTTTTGTACTCTGATTGGTGCGTTTGTTATGTTTTTTAGTACATTGTGGTGTGGGAATAGGTTGAAGTTTTGAAATACTAGTCCTGATGTTCCATTAAAGTTTATTTCTCCATCATTTTTTTCTTCAAGTCCTGTTAGACATCGTAGTACTGTTGATTTTCCACTGCCTGATGGTCCGATTATTACTAGTACTTCTCCTTTGTCTACTGTGAAGTTTATATCTTTTAGTACTTCGTTGTCATCAAAGCTTTTTTTGAGGTTTTTTACTTCTAGTAAGCTCATATTTTACACTCCCCCTTTTTTTATTCATAGTATGCTAGTCTTTTTTCTATGTATTCCATTACAAATGCTACTATTATGTTGAATATATAGTAGAATGCTCCTGCAATAAATAGTGTTGTTATTGATGCTTCTGCTGCTGCTATTTGTTTTGCTACTGTGAACATTTCTGGTACTGCTATTACAAATGATAGTGATGTGTCTTTTACGAGTACTATTACCTCATTTGTTATTGATGGTAGTACTGTTTTTATTACTTGTGGTAGTATTATAATAAAGAATGTTTCCATATTTGAATATCCAAGTACTTGTGCTGCTTCATATTGTCCTTTTGGTATGGATTCTATTCCTCCACGGTATATTTCTGCAAAGTATGCTGCATAGTTTAGTGTAAATGCAATTATTACAGATATTATTCTGAAGCTACTTGATACTTGCATTCCAAAGACATAGTATGGTCCAAAGAATACTACTATTAATTGTAGCATAAGAGGTGTTCCTCTCATTATTGAGATGTATATCTTCATTAACCATCTGATTGGTGAGAATGAACTCATTCTTCCCCATGCTACTACTAGTCCTAGTGGTAGTGCAAAAAGTAGAGTTAGGAGGAAGATTTCGATTGATGTAATCATTCCTCCAATTAGCTCACTTAAGACTGTACTGAATAACATTAATTAATCTCCATGAAATTTATTCAGTTGAGTTTACAACAGTTGTGTTGTTTCCCATACAAAGGGATCCTGGAACACCATAGCTATCATATTTTGCTGCAATTTTTGCGATTGTTCCATCTTCATACATTTCATTTAATGTTTTTTGTACAGTATCTCTAAGTTCTGTGTTTCCTTTCTTAAATCCTATACCATATTGCTCGGATGAAATTGTTTCATTAATAATCATGTATTCATCAGAGTTTCTACTGTTAATTTGGTATTGTGCTACTCCTATATCCATTGCTATAGCATCACATGCACCACTATCTAAGTCCATAAATGCAGTGTTATATTCTGCAATTTGTGCAAGGTTTTGGAAGGTATCTGTTAATGTTTTATTATCTTCTAGTGCTGCAAGTGCTGAGGAATCTTCTTGTGCTTCCACAATTTTACCACTTAAATCAGCTAAAGAATTAATATTAGCACTTTTTTTAACAACAACTACTTGTTGATTGTTAATATAAGGTTCAGTCCATGTGTATTGATCTTCTCTTCCATTAATAGTAAATCCATTCCATATACAATCAATTGTACCAGAATTTAATTCACTATCTTTACTATTCCAGTCAATAGGTTGTTTTGAAAGAGTCCAATTATTTCTATCACAAACCTCTTGTGCTAAATCTAAATCAAAACCAGTATATTCCCCATTATCTCCTTTAAATCCATAAGGTGGGAAATTTGCATCAAATCCAACTACTAATGTATTATCATCATTATCTGCTGCTGAAGCATTACTAGAACTACCAGTAACACCATCAGTGCTTATTACACCTGCACCAAATAAACCAAGTATTGCTACTATGATTACAATTACTGCGGCGATTACTCCTATCTTCTTATCCATTATATATACACCATATAATTTAATTTTTAAAAAAAATTTTAAACATTTAACAAATCCACAAAAATCACATGGACAAAACCATCATCATGTAGAAAATAGTTAATGTACATTATACAATATGTCAATCAAAATATATATTATTAATTAAATTGATAACAAAAAATCATGATGTATTATAATTAGTTCATATTTAGAAAAAAATGAGGAAGAATACCAAATATCACTCAAGACATATAGCCTTATTGATTAATATTTAGTATATTTTTAAGTTTTTATAGTTCTGCTGCTATGATGTAGTTTTTTTCTCGACAGTATTTTAGAATTTTGGTTCTTTTAACTCCTTTGTTTATAAGATATTTTATCATGAGTGGATTTATGTATTTATATTTTTT
>NZ_JRWK01000016.1 GCF_001729965.1 Methanosphaera sp. WGK6
TGTGGCAATTTTTTTAAGTGGAATTTATTATGCAATTTTTTTTAAAGTTCTAGTTTTTGTAGTAAATTTAAGATTCTAATTTTTTAATAGTTATTTTTGATGATTTATACGAATTTATTAAATATTTAGTTATTACAAATTATGTTATATAGAAATATCTTTTTTTTGAGGATTTCTTTTTTTTATTTAAAATAAATTTATTGAGGTTATTTGCATGTTATATTTTGTAGGTTTAGGATTATTTAGTGAAGATGATATATCATATAAGGGTTTTAAAGCACTTCAAAGTGTTGATTGTATTTATGCTGAATTTTACACTGCTAAATTAATGGGTGGTAATATTGATAATTTAATTGAGAAACTTGATGTTCCGTTTGTTACTTTAAAACGTGAGGATGTTGAGGATCAAAATATTATTATTAGGGAAGCTATGACTAAAAATATTGCTTTTGTTACTGCAGGTGATTCTTTAATGGCTACTACTCATACGGAGCTTTATGTTGAGGCTTTAAATAAAGGTATTGAAACTCGTATTATTCATGGTAGTAGTATTTTTTCCGCTGCTCCTGGACTTGTTGGTCTTCAAGCATATAAGTTTGGTAAAACTACTACTGTGCCATTTCCTGATGAGAATTTTTTTCCTCATTCGCCATATGATGCTATTAAATTAAATTCAGAAGTTGGTCTTCATACTTTAGTTTTACTTGATATTCAAGCTCATAAGGATAAGTATATGAGTGTTAATGAGGCTATTGATTATTTAAGACGTGTTGAAAGTGAACGTGGTGAACATGTTTTTGATGATGATCGTATTGTTATAGGTCTTGCTCAGGCTGGTAGTGATAGTCCTATTGTTAAGGGTGGTACTGTTGCACAGGTTGCTGATTTTGATTTTGGTGAACCTTTGCATTGTATGATTGTTCCTGGTAATTTACATTTTATTGAGGCAGAGGCTTTACTTACATTGGCGGATGTTGATAAATCTTTACTTGAAGAGTTTTTATAGATTTTTTAGTAATACATATTATTTTATATAGTGTTAATAATATACTATTTAATTAGATATTTAAAAATTCTGAATATAGTGTGTAAGTTATTAAAATAAATAATATGTATAGAAGGGTTTTAATTGAACTACTCTGATAATGAAATGGTAGATTTTATTAAGGGTACTCATATTTCTCATGATGTGTATAAGGATATTCAATTCATTCGTGATAAAAAGACTTGCTTTTATGAGGTTATTTGTACTAAGCATGATAATTCACAGTGTTTTGTTTATATAGGTTATGATGGAACTACTGCTCGTCGTACGTATAATCGTATTATAGCATCTGCTGAAGACAGTAAATGAGTAAGTATCCTTTTGTTTTATTTTTTTAAAAACACGTAAATATTTTTTTTATACTTTTTTTTTGATTTTATTTTTTTTTTAAAAAGAGAATTTGATGGGAGTTTATTTTTTTTTAGTATAGTTGTGTGTATTTTTGAAGATAATTTTGGTAATGTTTATCAAGTAGTCTATGTAGTGACATGATTTCTGGATTTGTTGCAGCTTTTTGTTCTGTTAGATTTCGTAGTGTTTTATTTTTTATATTTTCTTGTATTTCTTTTATTGTGAATTTTAGTTGTTTTATGTTTTCTTGTTCTATATTGTCTGTTATATTGTATTTTTCTTGTGGGTATATGTTTGTATTTGTCATTATGTTATTATTTTTTGCTTCATATATTGCTCTACTTGTATCAAATAGGTCTATTCCAAGGTATGTTAGTATTGGTAGGATTTGTGTTGTAGCAAAGGGGAAATATAGTGTTGTGTTTGGGTTTATATTTTCTCTTGTTTGAATTATTATACTTAGTAGGTCTTGTGGATTTCTTTGTAGTTCATCTGTGTTTGCAAACATGAGTGTGGTGTAGCCTAGTTGTTCTAGTTTTTGTGCACATTCTATTCTAAGGTCTGTGTATTGTGCTCCTTGTATTACTGCTATTTTTTTTTGTTTTTTTCTTCTTGTGCAAGGTTTATTGTTTGTTGAGTGTATTCTTGTGCTATTTCTTTTTGTATTTTGAATGGTGTTGCAATGTTTTTTACTATTTCTATTTCTTTATAGTCTATTACTGTAGGGGTTATTCTTTCTTTCCATTGGCCAAGTCGTGCTGGTCCATCATGTGAGTTTATTTTTAACATTTTTTTTATTTATCTCCCATTCTGTTTTTATTTTTTATTTATGTTTTTTGTGATATTTTATTTTTTTTACTACTTTTTGATAGAATGTGTTACCTTTTAGGTTACACTTTCTTATTTTTTTGATACCTTTATATACTAATTTCAATTAAACTATTAATAGAAATTTATTAGTGTTCAGTTTGTAAATTTCTACAAGTTAACTATTAAAAATTTAATCTAATAAAAAAAAGAAATTGATGAATTAGGTGCATTGATTTCTTTAATCATCTAAATATTTTATTTTTGGATGTAAAATATTAAATTCAAGCAATAAATTTTTATTGTGTATTTTTATCAAATGGAGTGAAAAAATGACATTATTAAACGAAAGTGAATACTTAATTACTGAAAAAGATATAGATCCTTCATTTAAAGAAGAAATAATGGCAAATGGATCTGAAAGTTTAGCAATTTGTTACCAATGTGGTACTTGCTCAGGTGCATGTCCTTCAGGAAGAAGAACTCCTTACATGGTCAGAAGATTAGTAAGAAAAGCATTAGTTGGAATGAAAAATGATGTAATTTCAGACGATGCAATTTGGATGTGTACAACCTGTTACGAATGTCAAGAAAGATGTCCTCGTGATATTAAAATAGTTGAAATCGTTAAAGCTATCAGAAATGTAGCAGCACATGAAGGTTACATGGCAACAGCACACAAAAAAACCGGTTCCTTCGTAGCAAAAACTGGTCACGGTGTACCTATCAACGATGCAACAAAAGCATTAAGAAAAGAAATTGGTCTTGATGAAATTCCTGCAACAACTCACAAATACCCAGAAGCATTAGAAGAAGTACAAACTTTAGTTAAAGCAACTGGATTTGATGAATTAATCGGATACGACTGGACCACAGGCGACATAAAAGAATAATTTTTGATAGATTTAATAAGGAGGATAAAATCATGGCATATGCTTACTTTTTAGGATGTATAATGAACAACAGATACCCTGGAATTGAAAAATCCACCAGAGTATTAATGGACAAATTAGGTGTAGAATTAGCAGATATGGAAGGAGCTTCCTGTTGTCCTGCACCAGGTGTATTCGGATCATTTGATAAAGAAACCTGGGCAACTATTGCAGCAAGAAACTTAACCATTGCAGAAGATATGGGATCAGACATCTTAACAGAATGTAACGGATGTTTCGGTTCACTTCACGAAGCTAACTCATTATTAAAAGAAGATGAAGAATTCAAAGGAAAAGTAAATGGATCATTATCTGAAATTAACCGTGAATTCAAAGGTACATCTAATGTAAGACACTTCGCAGAAGTATTATACAATGATGTAGGATTAGAAAAACTTACCGAAGTAATGGAAAAAGACTTAAACTTAAACGTTGCTGTACACTACGGTTGTCACTTCTTAAAACCTAGTGATGAAATAGGTATAGACAATCCTAAAAACCCTAAAATATTAGATGAACTTGTAGAAATTACTGGAGCAAAATCTGTACCATACACAGATAAAATGATGTGTTGTGGAGCAGGTGGAGGTCTCAGAGCAAGAGATAAAGCAGTAACAACCAGTTTCACTCATGAAAAACTTGAAAACATGAAAGCAGCTGGAGTAGACGCTATTGTAGATGTATGTCCTTTCTGTCACATGCAATTTGATGTAGGACAAACAGAAGTAAACGAACAATACGACACTGACTTTGCAATACCAGTATTACACTTAGCTCAATTATACGGATTAGCAATGGGATTATCACCAGAAGAATGTACTCTTGATAAACAAGTTGTTGACCCAACAGAGTTAGTTGAAAAAATGAACACACCTAAAGATGCAGAATAAGTGTTCACTCAAATAATATAACCCCTCCGGGTTATATTACTCATCACCACCCCATTTAAAATTATTTTTCTATAGCTTATTTTATTAATAAAAAACTTACATGTATTCATAGTTAATTCTATAAAAATCAATACATTTATTAAACTAAAAATAACAACATAAAAATATAGATGAAAAGTTTAAACATAAAAAAATAAATAAATACTAAAATTAATTGATTAATATAATAGGAGTAATTTAAAATGCAAAAATTTATTGTTGAATTAATAGGTGTTTTCACCAAAAAAGACTTACCTGAAGATTATGAAAAATTTGTAGAATACAAAGCAACAATAGACAATAAAAATGTTGAAACCACAACACCAATAGCTATTTTAAAAATAAAAGACACAACAAGTTATCATGTTTTATTCTTAGATGAATATGAATCAATGGATCAAATTGATGAAGAAATATCTAACTCTCTTGATGGTCAGATATATAATTTTACAATAAGAAATATACTTAAAGGACATATTGAATCAGAAGAAGGTAACTAAGCATGAGTAACGATGTTAAAGAACCATTATATTTAAGATGGTCTGTTCTTGATCATTTACTTAAAACATTAAATAAGAAGTATGGTGACATCCCAAAAGAAATAATCAAAGACCTTCAATATGCAAGAGCTTTAACAAATTTTTACACTGAAGATCCTTCAGAACCTGATAGAGCAAAAGAATTAGGACGTATAGATTCACTATTAAATACGGTTGAAAGAAATCTCATGTCATTAGCTCAAGTTGAAGGTGAAGAATTTGTAAAAGAATGGGAGGAAAAATTATTAGATGCATCTAAAGGAAAAGAAGTATTTAAATCAGTACCTATACAATCTAAATTTATTGCAGGAATGCCTGCAAATTTTGACTTTGTAAGATTTAATTTCAGACAACCAATAGCTGAAGAAAGATTTATTGAAATATGTGAATATGAAAATGTTATCATTGAATTTGATGATAATGATAAATCAGTATTTATCTTTGGTGAAAAACCTAATATAACTAGTGCATTAAAAGAAATGGGTCCTTTCTTCAGTGAACAGATTTAAATTTAAATTATTATATTTTACTTCCTTTTTACTTTTTTTTATTTTTTAATTCTTTTTTCATAAGTTTAACACTTTTTTTATACTAAAATAATATTAATATTAAGTTAGATATTTAATTATGATAATTAATTTATATTAAAGGAGAGTTTTATTGCAATGAAAATATTAACAATAACTGATATTCACAGTGCTCCTGATAAGATATTTAGTTTTTTAGATGAGAACTCTGTTGATGAAATTATAATAACAGGGGATGTTACAGAGTTTGGTCCTGAAGATTATTTTGTTGAAACACTTAATAAATTTGGGGAATATGCTCCAGTTCATGCATTATTTGGAAATTGTGATCCTGAAAATGCAAATGAATTACTTGATAAATCTAACATAATTAATATACATGATACTACTTCAAATATTGGAGATATACAACTAGTTGGTTTTGGTGGATCAAACATAACACCATTTGATACTCCTAATGAATATGATGATGAAATATTATATAAAGAATTAATTAAATTTAAAGATAATTTACTTTCAGATTCTTATACAATTTTAGTAACACATGCACCACCACTAAACACAAAAACAGATAAAATAGAATCTGGTGCACATGTAGGTAGTGAAGGAATAAGAAAAATTATTGAAGAAACACAACCAACAATCAATGTATGTGGACATGTACATGAATCAATAGGACAAGATATGATAGGAAATACAGTAATAGTAAATCCTGGAGATGCAGCAAATGGACATGCATGTATCATAGAATTATCTGATGAAGATATTAAAAATAAAAAAGTCAACCTAGAAATATTTACAATAGAATGAGGTTATAATATGGCAAAGTTTAGAGAAGAAGACACATGGATATTTAATCCAGAAAAAGAATGTATGACTCGTGATGAGTTTAAAGAATTACAACTAAGAAGACTAAAACGTGTAGTAAAATATGCATATGAAAATGTACCATTTTACAAAGACTTATATGATAAACATGGAGTTTCACCAGATGATATCCAAACACTAGATGATATCCAAAAACTACCCTTTATCACAAAAGATGATTTAAGAAAAACATATCCCTTTGACTTACAAGCAGCACCAAAAGAAGACTGGGTGGAAGTACATTCAACAAGTGGTACAACAGGAATTCCAACAGTAGCAGCTTACACACAAAAAGACCTAGATATATGGGCAGAATCTACAGCACGTGGACTTGCAAGTGTAGGAGTACAAAAAGACAGTATAGTAAATGTAGCATATGGATTTGGATTATTTACAGGTGGACATGGAGCACAATATGGAGCACAAAAAATAGGTGCATTAGCAGTACCAATGTCTTCTGGAAATACAAAAAAACAAATGAACTTCTTAATGGATTTCCCTGCAGATTTTCTTTGTTGTACACCATCATATGCATTATATCTAGCTGAATCCTTTGAAAAAGAAGGACTTGACCCAAAATCAATCCCTCTAAAAGGTGGATTATATGGTGCTGAAATGTGGACTGAAGAAATTCGTCAAAAACTAGAATCAAAATTTGACATATCTGCACAAAACATTTATGGATTAACAGAAGTAATAGGTCCAGGAGTATCAACAGAATGTCATATAAAAGAAGGTATGCATATAGCAGAAGACCACTTCTATCCAGAAATAATTGATCCTGAAACTCTAGAAGTATTACCTGAAGGTGAAGAAGGAGAAATTGTATTCACAACACTTACAAAAACAGGAATGCCTGTAATAAGATACAGAACAAAAGATATAACTTCATTAAATTATCATAAATGTGATTGTGGAAGAACAACCGTTAGAATGAGTAGAATTACTGGACGTAGTGATGATATGCTTAAAGTAAAAGGAGTAATAGTATTCCCTAAACAAATTGAGGAAGTTATCATGAAAATTGATGAATTATCCGCAGCATATCAAATTATTGTATCAAGACCTGGAACACTTGATGAAATAGAAGTACAAGTAGAAATAGATCAAGCAAACTTCTCTGATTCAATGACTGACCTTGAAGGATTCAGAGCAAAAATAGCACGAAATATCAAAGATGCAATTGGTATAGGTGTAAAAGTAACTCTTGCAGAACCATACTCTATTCCTAGAAGTGAAGGTAAAGCTAAAAGAGTTATAGATAAAAGAGATTTTAGTTAAAAATAATAAATAGGAGATTTTTTCATGGCAATAAAACAAGTATCAGTATTTTTAGAAAATAAAACTGGAAGATTATGGAAAGCACTTAACACATTAAAAGCTCAAGATATTGATATAAGAGCATTATCAATAGCAGATACATCTGACTTTGGAATATTAAGGATGATTGTATCAAATCCAGATAAAGCTAAAAGTTCTCTTGAAGATGAAAAATTTGCAGTAAGTTTAGCAGATGTACTTGCAATAGAAGTAGAAGATCAACCAGGAGGACTAGAAGCAGCATTAGATTTATTAAATAATAATGGAATTAATGTTGAATATATCTATGCATTTGTAGAAAAGAAAACACAAAAAGCATTAGTTGTTTTAAGAACTGAAGATAATGATAATGCAGTATCTCTTTTAGAGGATAATGGATTTTCATTACTTAATCAAGATGAAGCATATACATTATAATGTATTATGCTTCTATTATTTTTTTTAGAATTTTATTTTATCCCATAATTGATATGGTGTTCTGTTAAATCCATGAATTATACTATTTTTTATAAACTCATTACTATTTTCACATGATTTTTTAAGTGAATATCCTTTTATAAGATTACTTGTTATTGCTGATGAATATGTACATCCTGTACCATGTGTGTTATCTGTTGGAATTAGTTCACCACTAATTTTATAAATTTCATCATCACTATAGAGTATATCATTTCCTTGCATATGTCCTCCAGTAATAACAGTGGAATTATATTTACTTAATTTTTCTGCAACATTAATCATATCTTCTTCAGTATCTATGGTTGTTCCTGAAATTTCTTCTGCTTCATGTATATTGGGTGTTATTAAATATGCTTTTTTCATTAAATATTTTCTAAAACTATCAACATAAGATGTATGTGTTAAATTTTTTCCAGATTCTGATATCATAACCGGATCCACAATAGCTTTTAATTGGTATTCTTTAATCTTTTTTGAAACAAGTTTTACAATATCACCTGAATATAACATTCCTGTTTTTATATATTTCACAGGGTAAACATTAAGTATTTGATTAATTTCTTCTTCAATTATACTTAAATCTATTTTCTGAATACCTGTTACACTAAATGGATTTTGAGCAGTAATAGCAGTAACTACACATGTAGCATATATTGAATGAGCATGAAATGTTTTACAGTCAGCAATTATACCTGCACCTCCTGATGGATCAAGTCCTGCAATACTCATAGAACATTTTTCATTCATTTTTTCTATAGACATTTAATCTCTCCTGGCCATGTTTATTCTCAACAACAATATTTAAACTACTTAAATACTTATATGTATTTGTACGTTTTCCATGTAATAATAATTCACCTAAATCTTGTGGTGTGTTAATATCAATAGATAGATAAAATGAATCATAAATATTAAGATTCATATTTTTATCTTCTGCTTCAGATACATGTTTAAAGAAGCTGAATTCTCCAAATAATGGTTTATAATCATATTGTGTATTAATGTATAATAAATTAGTACCACCACCATTTGATGGAGAAATAATAAAATCATCAGAGTTATCAATTAAATAATTAATATTTTTCTTTTCAATTAATGGAATATCTGAGGGTATAATAAGTATTTTAGGATTATCATAATTTTCTTTAACATAGCCTATAGCATCAATTAAAGCATTATTTAAATGATTATCTTCATATTTTTTTTCAGTTATTGTATTAATTTTAAGAGTTTTTGCATAACTAAGTACTTCTTGATCTTTACTTGTCACAATAATTTCAGATACGTCTTCTTTAATTTCTTCTACTATATCTTTAAGCATTGATTTTAGTAATTGTTTTCTTTCATTTTCTGTTAGAAATGGTGAAAGTCTAGTTTTAGAATTATTAAAACTAGATATGGGTATTATAGTAATTAGTTTATTCATATTACTATCTTTGGTTTAATAATTTAATAATAGTTATTTTTTCTAAAAAAAGTATAGAGGAGTATATTTAGATAAATTTTACTGCAGTTCCAAAACATAGTACTTCTGCAGATGCTGTTGTAACACTACCATTATCATATCTTAACATGATTACAGCATCAGCACCCATACTTGTAGCATGTTCTATTAATCGTTCTGTTGCAGTTACACGTGCTGTTTCCATGATTTCCGTGTATGCTTTTAATTCTCCACCTACAATTGTTTTTAATCCTTGTGTAATGTCTTTTACAATATTTGTGGATTGAACACAATTTCCTCTTACAAGACCTATTACTTCATAGTCTTTTCCAGGTATTTTTTCTGTTGTTGAAAGTATCATAATATTTTAAGTCTCCATTTTTATTTTATGTATTTGAATATAATCTTATTTAATATAAATTTTTCTTTTTTAAGACATTGAGGTGAGGGTCATAAAATTTTATTATGATTGGAATACATAAGTAAATAATAATAAAAAAAACTTTTTAGATTAAAACACTAATTTTTATAATATTTTTACAATTTAATTAATATGGTGACTAAATGAAAAAATTTAATGAATGGTTTCATAATATACTAGAAGAAGCTGAATTAATGGATGCAAGATATCCTATAAAAGGAATGAGTGTATGGCTACCAAGAGGTTTTCAAATAAGAAAATATGCACTTAATGCACTTCAAGAGTTATTAGATAAAGATCATGAAGAAGTTCTTTTTCCAATGCTAATACCGGAAAGTGAATTAGCAAAAGAAGCAATACATGTAAAAGGATTTGAAGAAGAAGTGTACTGGGTAACTAAAGGTGGAAAACGTGATCTTAATGAACAATTAGCATTAAGACCAACAAGTGAAACATCAATGTACCCTATGTTTTCATTATGGGTACGTTCACACATGGATTTACCAATAAAAGTATATCAAACAGTAAACACGTTCAGATATGAAACAAAACATACAAGACCTTTAATAAGAGTACGGGAAATAACTACATTTAATGAAACACACACAGTACATGCTACAGCAGAAGAAGCAGAAGAAGAAATTAAAGTAGGATTAGATATTTACTGTAAATTCTTTGATGAACTTGGAATTCCATACTCTATAAGTAAAAGACCTGAATGGGATAAATTCCCAGGTTCTAAGTATACTATGGCATTTGATATGATTATGCCTGATGGTAAAACACTTCAAATTGGTACAGTACATAATCTTGGAACAACATTTGCAAAAACATTTGATATTCAATTTGAAAATGATGAAGGTGAACATGAATATGCTCATCAAACATGTTATGGATTATCTGATCGTGTAATTGCTTCTCTTATTGCAGCTCATGGAGATGAAAAAGGTTTAAAATTACCTCCAGTTGTAGCACCAGAACAAGTAATTATTATACCAATTATATTTAAGGAAAATCAGGATGTTGTTCTTAACTTTACGGATAATCTTGAAAAATTATTAAATGATAATGGTATACGTGCTAAACAAGATAAACGTGATATGAGGCCCGGTAAAAAATACTATGAATGGGAAAAAAGAGGAGTGCCTCTTAGGATAGAAGTAGGTCCAAGAGATATTGAAAATAAATCTGTTGTAGTAATACGAAGAGATACTGGAAATAAAGAATTTATAGACTATGATGAATCAACAATAGTTGATGTTGTAAAAAATACATTAGATACAATAACTAATGATATGAAAGAAGCAGCTAATAAATTCCAAGAAGAAAAAACATATTCTGTTGAAAGTTTAGAGCAAGTTAAGAAAACTATTAATAAAAAAGGTGGAATTATCACATTTAGTTGGTGTGGAAATACTGAGTGTGGTAAAGAAATGGAAGAAAAATTTGATATTGATATATTAGGTACACAAGAAGCAGATGTACAGGGTAAAACATGTATAAATTGTGGAAATGAAGCACATCATAAAGTATTAATATCTAAAACTTATTAATCACCCTTTATTTTTTTTTAAAAAAAATCTTGTTTTTAGGAAATTAATATTAATATATATTTATAAAAGAAAATCTAGTTTTTATTAAATTGGAGTTTATTATATGTATGAAATAATAAAAGAAAGGAAAATATTATAATTCTCCTTTAGCTTTTTTATCTCTGTAGTTATCAATAGCTGCTTGTAATGCATCTGCAGCAAGGTTAGAACAGTGTAATTTAATTGGTGGTAGTCCATCTAATTCTTCAGCAACATCATTTCTTGAGATTTTATATGCTTCATCAATACTCATTCCAACAGCCATTTCTGTAATCATACTACTTGTTGCAATTGCTGCTCCACATCCAAATGTACTAAATTTCACATCTGTTAATTTTTCATCATCATCTACTTTTATGTAGATTGTCATTATGTCTCCACATACTGGGTTTCCTACGGTTCCTTCACCATCAGGATTTTTAATTACACCGGTATTTCTTGGGTTTGTGTAGTGGTCTACTACTTTATCACTATAATCCATATTATCACCTATAATTATTATTTTTTTAGTATCTGTCTAAGTCTTCATCATCAACTGGTTTTTCAAATTTATCTCCAATGTATTCATCAGTTTCATTATCCCATAATGGGGATAATTCTCTAAGATAATCTACTACTTTTTTAATTGATGCTACAATGTAGTCTACATCTTCTATAGAGTTGTCTGGTCCTATGGATAATCTTAGTGAACCATGAGATAATGCTGGTTTGATACCTAATGCTGCAAGTACGTGTGATCCTTTAAGGTCATGTGTTGAACATGCTGATCCTGTTGCTGCATTAATTCCTTCATTGTCTAGTCTTAGGATTAATGATTCTCCTTCAATTCCTGAAAATCTTAGATGTACATTATTTGGTAATCTGTGTTCCATACTACCATTTACATAGGAATCTTTTACTTGACTGGTTACTTTTTCAATTATTGCATCTCTGATTTCTTGGTTGTGTTTCATGTGTTCGTCAAGTTTTTCATTTGCAATTTCTGCTGCTTTACCGAAACCTACAATTCCTGGCATATTTTCTGTTCCAGATCTGTTTCCATCTTCTTGTCCTCCACCATGTATGAGTACTTCGAATCGTACTCCTTTTTTGATGTAGATTGCTCCTATTCCTTTAGGGCCGTTGATTTTATGACTTGATATTGATAATACATCTACATTTTGTTCTTTTACATCTACTGGTATTTTTCCTGCACTTTGTACTGCATCTGTGTGGAATAGTACACCGTGTTCGTGTGCTATTTCTCCTATTTCTTTGATTGGTTGGATTGTTCCTACTTCATTGTTTGCATGCATGATACTTATGAGTATTGTACTATCTTTTATAGCAGCTTTTAAGTCGTCGAGGTTGATGATTCCTTCTGATCCTACTGGAAGATATGTTATTTCGAATCCGAATTTTTCTAGGAATTTACATGTATTTAATACTGCTGGGTGTTCAATGGTTGTGGTTATAATATGGTTTCTTGGGTTTTCTGGTGTAGCTTTTTGGTATTCTTTTAGTGCTACTCCTTTTAGTACCATGTTGTCTGATTCTGTTCCACCACTGGTAAATGTTATTTCGGATGGGTCTGCATTAATTAGGTCTGCTACTTGTTTTCTTGCTTTTTCTAATGCTCTTTTTGCGTCTACTCCTAATCCGTATAGTGTTGATGCATTTCCGAATTTTTCATTGAAGTATGGTAACATTTCTTTTAGTACTTCTTCATCTACTGCTGTAGTAGCTGAGTTGTCCATGTAAATTTTTTTATCTGCCATTAGTCTAGTCTCCTTATTTTTATAATATAATATTTATTATCTTTTTTTCTTAACTATTGTTACTTTTTTTTATTCACAATGTTATTTTTTTAAAAAGTAGTATTTAAACTTTTATATATGTTATTATATTTTTTCACAGTAATTTTCTAGCATGAATTACTTAAATAAATATTATTGTACGTCCTAAAAATATTTAAGAAATGTCTAAGATTAAATCTTTTTGTAGCTTATTCTTTCTACATGGTTAATATAGTAGTATATACTCTTTCATAATGTTTATCAATAAATATTATGAATTATGTATCTTGCTGAGTATTTTTAGGATAGTGTATGTGTAGTAGTTATTTCATTTTGTTTACTATTATATCAAATAGTGTTTTACAATTATTATATTCGAAACTTTTAAATTTAATTCTCAATATAAGAATTAACCATATAATAAATAAGATGATTATATGACCGAACAAAAAACACATAATTTGGGATTAGATAAATTAGTACTTCCCATAATAATAGTAATTGCATGGTATATCATATCTGATGTATTAATGTTATTCCCATCTTATATTCTGCCAGGACCTCTTGAGGTAATAACTGCATTTATAAATCAAATTTCTTCAGGAAGTCTATTTAGAGATATTATAGATACATTATACAGAGTACTTGTAGGTATGTTTCTAGCAGCAGTGGTAGGAATATCATTAGGTATAGTCTTAGGTGAATCAAAAAGATTAGAACGATTATGTAATCTTATAATAAGTATATTAAGACCAATACCACCAATAGCATGGATACCATTTTCAATATTATGGTTTGGAATTGGTACAGCTCCTGCAGTATTCATTATATTTATGGGTTGTGTATTTCCAATACTAATATCAACTATAGATGGAGTACGTAGAACTAGAAAAGTACTACTTGAAGCAGCACTATCATTTGGAGCTTCTAGAACTCAATTATTAACAGAAGTAATACTACCTTCAACAATACCTTACATAATATCTGCTCTAAAAGTAGCAATAGGTGTAGCATTAATGTGTACTATTGCTGGTGAAATGATTGGTTCAAGTACAGGTATAGGACACATGATTTTAACATCAACAAATATATTTGATACAGGGTCTACTGTTGTAGGTATGCTTGTAATAGGATTTTTAGGAATAATCTTTGATTATATATTTACAAAAATCCAAGAAAGAATATTCTGGTAAGGTGAGTAAATGACATTTGAAATAGAAAATGTATCAAAAAAATTCATATCTAATGAACATGAAGAAGTAAATGCATTAGAAGATATAAATTTAACAATAGAATCAAATAAATTTGTTTGTTTCATTGGACCCTCTGGTTGTGGAAAAACAACACTTCTTCGTTTAATGGAAGGATTTGAAAATCCAAGTGAAGGAACAATAAAAGATAATGGTGAAATAGTTTTAGAACCATCTAGAAGTAGGGGATTTATTTTTCAGGATTATTCACTGTTTCCATGGCTTAATGTGATTGATAATGTTACATTTGGTTTAATGATTGCAGGTAAACCAGAAGAGGAAAATAAAGAAAGAGCACTTAAATACTTAAAAGCAGTTGGATTAGAAGAATTTGCATATAGTTATCCTCATGAATTATCTGGTGGAATGAAACAAAGAGTTGCAATAATTAGATCTATAATTAATGATTGTGATACATTACTTATGGATGAACCATTTAGTGCATTGGATGTTCAAACAAAAAAAGGTCTCCAAAAGATGTTAGTAGAAAATTGGAGAAAACATAATAGAACAATAGTATTTGTAACTCATGATGTGGATGAAGCAGTATATCTTGCAGATGAAATAGTTGTATTTTCAAGAAGACCTGGAAAAATAAAGAAAATAATTAAAAATAATTTACCACGTCCACGTGATAGAGAAACACATGAATTCCATGATTTAGTATTTGAAGTTACAAATTATATTGATGAATCAGAAGATGTTTAATCATTCACCTTTAACTTTTTTTTAAGTATATTTTTCCTAAACTCAAATATCTAAACTTATTTTATAAAAAAAAGATTATATTGTATTTAATAATACAATTTATTTAATTATCTACTTGTGCAACAAGTTGCATAATTTGGGCAGCTTTCATACCTGAAATGTTCAATGTTTTTAAAGCTTTAATAGTTGCAGTATTAAGATTCATATTGGATACTACTAAGTTTTCAGTGACATATTTTCTGAATTGATTATATTGTTCATTGTCATTAAAAACGGTTCTAAGACTATATGCAACAGGTCTTAATTTTTCATCTAATTCTTTAGCTAAATCTTCAATTGCATTATCATTAGCTTTAACCATTTCAGTTTGTAAAGCATGACCTATATCATTACGTGTAAAACTTTTTTCAAGTTCTTCAAGTAAAAATTCATCTACAACTTCATTATCTTTAATATTGTCCTTTAATTTTTTACTTCTTTTGTTTGATTTAACAAAATCTTCATAGAAATTATCAATTAGGGTTTGTTTGTTATCAAATAATCTATCTACTGTGCTAAGTAAAACTGTACTTGCATATTTTTTAATATTTTTTTCAGTTATCATATTATTCCCTTGGATGTACTCTTAATAGAAATAATTTATTTTTTATTATTAATATTTATTTAGAGAATAAAATAGTGATTTTAATTAGTTTGATATGTTTTTTAAAATTAGTTAATAAGGGAGTTGAAAAGAGGAATTGTAATAAGTAGATTATTACAATTATTCTTATTTAATATCCAATTTCTTTATGGAAGTAATCATATAAGTATACTGCAACAATTGCTCCAATTATTGGTGCAATTAAATAAATTGGGTAGTAAGCAAAGGCATTTGCTCCAGTTACTAAGTAATTTAATAACATTGGTGAGAATACACGTACTGGATTTACTCCACAACCAGTGTAGTTACCTATTGCTACAATAATACCTACTAATACTAAACCAATACTTAGTCCTGCATCTGCTGCAGGTGCTTTTTTATCTACTGCTGTAGCCATAATTACATACATTAATAAGAAAGTACCTAAGAATTCAGCTATAAACATTCCAATTAGTGAAATATCACCAAATGGTCCACATCCACCAAGTACTCCTATTGTTGATGCTGCATTACCTGATATTGCAAGTAATGTTGCACTTGCAATCAATGCTCCAATAAATTGTGCTACAATATATGGTATTAAATCAGATGTAGGGAATTTTTTTCCAGCCCATAGTCCTATAGTTACTGCTGGGTTGAAGTGTGCTCCAGATATAGGACCAAATGCATATATTGCAACTGTTAATGCTAAACCAAATGCTAAACCAATACCAATCCAATCTGGCATGGTTATTCCAATATTATAAATACTTGTAGATGTTGCTCCATTATTAATGAAGAGTGTGAGTACAACTGCTGCTGTACCAAAGAATACAAGTATGAATGTACCAACAATTTCTGCTAGTATCTTTTTTATTTCTGTCATTTTTTATAATCTCCATAAAAGTTTTTTTTAAGGTAAAATAGTGTATATTTTTAGTTTGTAGTATGAACTAAATTTTATACTTATTTTCCTCCTCTACTTCAAACTTTTTAAAGACATAGTATTTAAACTATACTTTATTTTCATTAACTTTACTTGATAAAATTATTGTAGACTTTATTGCACAGGTATTTTTATACATAATACTTGATTTTTAATAAATTATTTTTTATTTTTATACTTTATTTGTAATATATTTTGTTTTACCTAAATTTATACATAATAAAGTATATATTCTATGTTCATTATAAAAATAATTATTAATATCACTTTTTTTTATACATTATATTATTTAATTTTTTCAAGAATTTCTAAATGGTTCATCAAATTTGTATTAATTCATGCAATATTTTTAAAATAATCATAGTAATAAGTAATTCTATAAATAAGAAAAAACATAACTATTATTAATATTTTTATTCATAATCCAAAAAAAATGAAAGGTAGGCTAATTAAAATGGATTTCCGAAATGTACAATTACCTCGAGAAATACATACAGGACCCGGAATAATAAATGAAATTGGAGATGTTTGTAATAAACTACTCTCTCAAAAAAATGTAACAGTAGTAGTAGGACATACAACAAAAAAAGTAGCAGGAAATCAAGTAATTGAAATTCTAGAAGATAATAACTATACTATCTCTGAAATCATAATAGAAACAGCTACTCAAGAATCTGTTGAAAAAGTAGTCAAATCCTCAAAAAATACATCTGCAATACTGGGAGTAGGTGGAGGAAAAGTCATTGATGTAGCAAAAATGGCTTCAACAATTAATCAAATTCCATTAATTAGTATACCTACAACAGCAGCACATGATGGTATGGTTTCACCAAGAGCATCCATTAAAAGCAGTACAGGAAGTATTTCACATGAATCAAATGCACCCTTTGCATTAATAGCTGATACTCAAATTATTGCACAAGCACCCTATCGTTTCACAGCAGCAGGATTCAGTGACATAATTTCTAACTTAACAGCAGTAGAAGACTGGAAATTAGCATACAAATTAACTAATGAACCATTCAGTGATTCTGCAGCAGCATTATCCTTAATGACTGCAAGGTTATTAATGGATGAAGTGGAAAATATAAGGCCAGGTCATGTAGAAAGTGCAGGAATTGTTGTCAAAGGATTAATAAGTAGTGGTATGGCTATTAGTATAGCTGGTAATAGCAGACCCGCAAGTGGATCTGAACATAAATTCAGTCATGCACTTGATGTAATAGCTCCAAAACCTGCATTACATGGAGAACAATGTGGAGTAGGTACTATAATGATGATGTACTTACAAGGTGGAAATTGGATGGAAATACAGTCAATTCTAAAAAGAATTGGAGCTCCAATAAATGCAAAAGAACTTGGAATAAAAGAAGAATATATTATAAAAGCATTAATGTATGCACATAATATTCGAAAAGAAAGATACACTATTTTAGGTGATCGTGGTCTAACAAGGGAAGCAGCTGAAAATATAGCATTAAAAACACATGTAATTGAATAAATTAAATTTAATGGGGGTAGTTCATGATTACATTAATTGGTAAAAGTTTAGCAAAAGAAGGACTAGTTTTCACATTTTATGGTGGATCTAGTAAATGTGAATCATGCAGGTTCAGTAGAACTTGTTTAAATCTTGAAAAAGGAAGGAAATATAAAATAACCAGTGTTAAAAAAGTTACACATAAATGTCCATTACATAAAGAAGGCAAAGTTCAAACAATAGAAGTAGAACCTGCAACAATCAGAACAGCCGTTGAAACTAAAAAATCATACAAAGGTTCTACTATAATCTTCAGAACACAAGATTGTGGATTTGAATGTGAAAATTATGATATATGTCATCCAGAAGGATTATATAATGATGATAAATGTCAAATTGAAGAAATTGGTCCAGAATTAACATGTAAAGCTGGAAATAATTTAACAGAAGTAATACTAAGTCATTAAAAAAAAGGTGTATAATAATGGTAAATATGGATTTATTAAAAGATAATGTTGGAAAACAAGCAGCAGATTTAATTAAAGATGGTCAAATTGTAGGATTAGGAACAGGTTCAACCACACACTACTTTATAAGATATTTAGGAGAAAGAATTAAAAATGAGGAATTGAATATTCTTGGAATTCCTACATCATATCAATCCTTAATTATTGCAAGAGAATCAGGAATTAATACAACAACACTTGATGAATATGATATTGATATTGCAGTTGATGGTGCTGATGAAGTAAATCCTAATCTTGACTTAATTAAAGGTGGGGGAGCAGCACATACACTTGAAAAACTAATTGATAGTTCTGCAAAAAAATTTGTTGTAATTGTAGATGAAAGTAAAATGGTTGAAGAATTAGGAGAATTCCCAGTACCTTTAGAAATAATACCTGATGCTTTAAGAGTAGTTAAGGAAACTCTTGCAGATATGGGTGGAAAAGCAGCATTAAGAATGGGTATTCAAAAAGATGGTCCTGTAATAACAGATAATGGTAATTTTATATTAGATACTAAATTCCCTAAAATAAGAAATCCTCAAAAATTAGAAAAAGAATTAAATACTATTCCAGGTGTTCTTGAAAATGGTATCTTTGCAGGATTAGCTGATAAAGTTATTGTTGGAAAAATGTCTCATATTGAAGAAATTGATAGAGAAGATATAATATAATAAATAATGGAAAGATTTTTCATGAAACAATGTATGGATTCAGATAATTTACATAGACGTCTTAGAAAAATAGAAGGTCAAGTTGCAGCTATAGATCGTATGATTGAAGAAGATATTCCTTGTGAAAACGTGTTAATGCAGGTTAATGCAGCTAAATCTGCTCTTACAAAAGTGGGAAGTATTATTCTTGAAGGACATATGAATCATTGTGTAAAAGATGCTATAGATAAAGGAGATAGTTCTGAAGCTATTGAGGATTTATCTAAAATTATAGATTATTATTCTAGGATTTAATTAATCTATTATTTTTTAACTTTTTTTAATTATTTTTATATTTTCTGAATTTTTATTATCCATTTCTTTAAATACTATTACTTTCATATTATTAATTATACCTATAGGGGTATAGGTATATTTTGAAGATTACCCAATAAATCAATTAAACTAAACAAGATTAAAAAAATACGAATTGATTATAAAAAGTACTACTAATTATTCATATTGGTGTGAACAATGAATATGATAAGAAAAATAGGACACGTGGTAATTAAGATTAATATGGCAATTATAGCTTTAATTATATTATTTTATCTACATATATATGAAATAAAACCAATTTATTTACCTATAAAACAATAAATTTCATATTATAAAATAAAAACTAATAATCTAATAATATAATAAGTATAATAATATAATTAAAAAATATTAATCTCAAAAAATTTAATTATTTTTAAAAAAGATGACAGGTTATGAATAACTAATTCATATTCCTGTTTTTTAGGTATGACTATAGATTAAATCTCTTTTTTTAGTTAAGTTATATTATAATTAGTATTCATATAATTCTCTAAGTAATTTTATCTCTTCCTTATATCCTTCAACATCATTAGGTGTTTCTAAGAAAAAGGGTAAATCTCTTAGTTTTTCATGATTTATTATATTTGTAATTGCTTCAAGACCTATTTCACCTTGACCTATTTTTTCATGTCTATCTTTATGACTATTTAAACCATATTTACTATCATTTAAATGTATAGCCTTGAGTCTATCTAATCCAATAATTGAATCAAATTCATCAATAACACCATCAAGGTCACCTACAATATCATATCCACCATCATATACATGGCAAGTATCTAAACATACTCCAAGTTTTTCATCCATTTCTACATTTTCAATAATAGATTGAATCTCCTCGAATGTTCTACCAATTTCAGTTCCTTTACCAGCCATAGTTTCAAGAAGAATAGTTGTTTTCATATCTTCACGAATTAACTTATTTAATGATTCTGAAATTAATTCAATACCTTTCTCTGGGCCTTGTTGCACATGACTTCCTGGATGAAAATTATACATATTATTTGGTAAATTATCTAATCTTCTAAGATCATCTTCAAATAATTCATAAGCATTATTTCTAGTTTTTTCAGATTTAGATGCTAAATTTATAACATATGGTGCATGAGCAAGTATAACATCCATAGTAGTATTTGCCATTAATTCTTCAAGAGCTCCTACATCAGTAGAGTCGAGGGGTTTTGCTTTTCCACCTCTAGGATTTCTTGGAAAAAATTGGAAAGTATTAGCATCAATACTCAATGATTCAAGTCCAATATTTTCAAAACCTTTAGTAATTGATAAATGTGCTCCTATTGTTAACATTATATAATTTCTCCTATTTTTAGTCAATTCTATTAAAATATTAATACTACAAAATATATAATTTTTATATAAGAATGTAAGAGGTATTTTAATGGAAACTAGTCGAATATTAGTTACTGGTGGAGCAGGTTTCATCGGAACAAACTTAGTTAATGAACTAAGAAGTAGGGGACATGAAGTCATAGCGGCAGACTTATTAAATAATGATCGTGAAGATTATGTACGTACAGATGTTAGAAATTACAGACAAATAGAACGTACATTAGAAGAAGAAGGACCTTTTGACTATGTATATCACTTAGCAGCAGAATATGGTCGTTGGAATGGTGAAGCATACTATGAAAACCTATGGCAAACAAATGTTATAGGAACAAAAAATATGATACGACTACAAGAAAAAAATAAGTTTCGTATGATTTTCTTCTCATCAGCAGAAGTATATGGTGATTATACAGGAAAAATGTCTGAAGATGTAATGGAAAACAATCCAATTAAAGACACATACCAAATGAATGATTATGCAATAAGTAAATGGTCAGGAGAACTTATGTGTATGAATTCCGAAAAAATGTTTCAAACAGAAACAGTAAGAGTAAGACCTGTAAACTGTTATGGTCCTCAAGAGAGATACACACCATACAGGGGATTTATTCCAAAATTTATATACTTAGCACTACACAACAAGCCATACACAGTATATAAAGGACATAAAAGAATCATAGATTATGTTGGGGATACAGCAAGAACATTTGCAAATATAGTAGATAACTTTATTCCTGGTGAAGCATACAATATAGGTGGTAATCAAGACTGGGAAATGGATATTAAAGATTACTCAGATTTAGTTCTTGAAGCAACAGGACGTGATGATAGTCTTGTAACATACAAGGAAGCAGAACCATTCACAACAAAAGTAAAAACAATAGATTTCTCAAAATCAATAAAAGATTTTAAACATAATCCCAAAGTAAAACCTCAAGAAGGTATTAAAAAAACAGTAGAATGGATGAAATGGTATTATCGTTTAGAATAATATCATTTATTATTTTAATTAAGTTACTATTTTATATCTTATTTTTTTCTTATTTTCAATTCATTGAATATTTTATTTAGTTTTAGTCCTATTGCTTCTTTTGAATAATTTTTGGATTGTATGTATCCTTCTTCTTGTAGTTTTGTGTATAATTGTTTATCATTAAGTATTTTAAGTAGACATTGACTTAGTTCTTCATAGTTTTTAGGTTCATAGAATAGTCCACCTTTTCTGCCACTAGCTTCAACTACTGGTGGGATTTCTGCTGCAACAAATGGTGTTTTGAGAGATATTGCTTCTATTATTACAATACCAAATCCTTCAATTATACTTGGAAGACAGAATACTTTTGAGGAATTCACAACTTTCATAACATCATCATGTTTTTCAACAAATCCTAAAAATTCAATATTGTCTTCTAAATTTAAGTCGTGTGTTAATTGTTTTAGTTCGCTTTCTTGTGGTCCTGTTCCTATTATTTTACATTGGATATCTGGTATTTCATTTTTAATTATATTCACAGCTTTTATAAGATCATCTACTCTTTTATATTCTACAAGTCTTGCTACACATGCGATTGTTGGCTTGGTGTATGGTTCTGATTCTACTTTTGGAAAGTCTACAATATTGTGCACGGTTTTTATTGTTTCTGATGGTGCATATGGTAGTAGGTTTTCTCGTGTATAATCAGATACTGGTAGTAGTAGGTCAATGTCTTGTCTTAGGAAGTATCGCTCCATTATTTCTCCAAATAATCCTGTTATTCCTATTGTACTTATCCATCTACCAATCCAAACATCATGGTATCTTGCAGCAAGAGGTATATTTAGTTTTCTAGCTATTTTTAGTGCAACAGGGTATGTTATAAAATTATATCCAATAACTAGGTCTGTGTCTTTTAATGTTTTTCCTATATTATAAGCATCTTTCATAAATTTTAGTCTTTTTGTTAGAGATCCTTTCTGGGTGTATCCTCGTTTGTCACCACAGCAAATTACATGAATATCATCAAGATAGAATGATTCTGTGTTGTTTTCATCATTTGATGTGAGTACTGTTATTTTATTATATTTTGATAATTGTTGGGCTTCATTAAATGCACATACTTCTACACCACCCTTGATTTCTAAGTTATTACTGTGTGGAAAGTACTCTGTTACAATACATATATTCATTTTTATAATCTCCATTATTTAGAAAAAGAATTTTTTTTTAAAAGAAAAAATGGGGTTGAGTTAGGTTTTTATTGATTTTCTTTTTTCATAAAGAAGTTTAATTGATCTTTAATTATGTCAGATACGCTGTACTCAGTTTTAGCACCAAGTTTTTGTATTTTTTCAGTGTTTGAAAAGAGTATTGGTACTTCTGCAGGTCTGAATCTTGCTGGATTAAATTCAACTTTAACATCTTTATCTTCTGTTTTAACAAGAATACCTTTGTCTTCTATTGTATATTCTATTTCATCATCAAGTATCATTGAATCTACTTTTGTTTTATCAAATGCTACTCCATAGTACTTATCATTATTCATTTCTGTAGGATTTTGTATTACTTTATCTCCATTTAATGTACTTATTGATTTAATATTTTGTCCTGCTTGTTCTATACTAAGAAGAATGTAACTTAGTATGGAGTTTGTTCTCATAGAACCTTGATTATATACTTCTCCTGCTTGACCTTTTTGTGCAAGTAATAAGTATCCATTAATAATATCTTCTACATGTGTCCAGTCTCTAAATGCATTTACATTTCCTATAACAATTCTATCAGTTAAGCCCATTTTTAGTTGCATTACTTGGTTTGTTACAACAGATGTTACAAACATTTTCCCACGGCCTGCTCCTTCATGGTTAAATGCTCTTGATACAACTGTATCTAAACCATATGAATGACAATAATTTCTTGTTAAAAAGTCACCATATACTTTTGAAACTGCATAAGGACTCATTGGTCTTAAAGGGTTTGTTTCTGATATTGGTAGTTCATGAGTTCGTCCTTCTTTTAAATCAGGGAATATGGAACCATATTGTTTTAGAGCTTGGTTATATTGTTGTTGTGATGATATAACTAATCCATATTCTTCACTAGAACCTGCAAAAATCATACGTGCATCACAGTCTTTTATTCGCATTGCTTCAAGTAAATTATTTGTTCCTTGTGAATTATTTTTTTCTGTATCTGTCGGATTATCAAAACTTTGTGGTACAAATGATTGTGCTGCTAAATGGAAAATGTAATCTGGTTCTGATTTATCAATTGCATTTGCTACTGAGCTTATATCTGTTAAATCACCAGTAATTGGTGTAATGTCATTTTCAATACCATGATATTTGATATTTGCAGGAATAGTTCCGTCGGTTCTTCTTCTTATAAGTCCATATACGTTACTACCTTCGCGTATTAGACGTTCTGCTAGATATGCTCCTACAAATCCGCTTATTCCTGTAATTAATATATTTTTGTCTTGCCAGTTCATATTATTGTTTCCTTTTTAATTTTAAAATTTAAGTTAACTATTTTTAATAATACTTTATTTTTCATAGTTTTTATAATGTATTTTTTTATAAGTCTAGTTCCATGATAATTCTTAAAATATAATAGCTGGAAACAATAAATATTAATTTAATATTTAACATATTTTAGAATTTAATATATTATTTTTTTTTAGGAGTTGTACACTTAATGAGTAATGTTGCAGTTTTACTACCAGCATATAATGAAGAAGTAGCTATAGCTAGTATGATTTTATTATCATCCAAATATGCTGATGAAGTTATAGTTATAGATGATGGGAGTTCTGATAGAACTTCAGATATTTCTAAATTAGCTGGAGCTACAGTTTTACGTCATGAAACTAATGAAGGAAAAGGTGCAGCATTAAAAACTGGTTTTATGTATGCTAAAGACTTTGATATTATTGTTACAATTGATGCTGATGGACAACATAATCCAGCGGAAATACCTGATGTTATAAAGCCAATAGAAGATGATGTTGCTGATATTGTTAATGGAAGTCGTTATATTAATGGTACTGATAAGAATACACCTAAATATAGGCGTGTTGGACAAACAGTTTTAGATACAGCAACTAATATTGCATCAGGTGTGAAATTAACAGATACACAGAGTGGTTTCAGAGCATTTTCTTCTGATTCAGTTAAATACTTTAACTTTGATCCTGATGGTTTTGGAATAGAAAGTGACATGTTAATTGAAGCATCAAATAATAATCTGCGCATAACAGAAGTAGAAATAACTGTTAGGTATGATGTAGAAACAAGCACGGATAATCCAGTAGTACAAGGATTAAGTGTACTTATGAGAATTTTAGAAATCATGAGATTTAATCGTCCATTATATTTCTATGGAATTAGTGGTTCAATAATATTATTCTTTGGTATTTTAATATTATTAACAATAAGAAATACTATCTATGGTGGTAATATTTACCTAATGGCTATAGGTATTTTTGTAATGATTATGGGAATTATTTTATTTTTATCTGGAATATTCACTGATACAATGACTAGATTTAAAAAATAGTTTATCTAGAATAAATTACTATTAAAATAAAGTATATTATTAATGAAAATAAAATTATAAGTATATATTAAATTCAATTAAATAAAAGGAATGTAATAAAAATGAATTTTGAAGATTATCAAGGAAAAGTAATTTTTATAGGGGCAGGTCCTGGAGATCCAGAACTCATAACAGTTAAAGGTGCAGAAGCAATTAAAAATGCAGATGTAATTATATATGCTGGTTCATTAGTAAATCCTGCAGTATTAGATATTGCAAAAGAAGATGCTGTAATTTATGATAGTGCAGAAATGAATTTAGATGAAATTATTGATGTAATACAAAAGGCTCATGATGAAAATAAAATTACAGCACGTGTACATACAGGAGATCCTTCAATATACGGGGCAATTGCTGAACAAATTAACCAGCTAAAAGCATTAGATATTGGTTATACTATCATTCCTGGAGTAAGTAGTTTATTTGGAACAGCAGCTGCACTTGAATCACAACTTACATTACCTGAAGTATCACAAACTATTATCATCACAAGACCTGAAGGAAGAACACCAAAACCTTCAAAAGAAGCATTATGCAAATTAGCAGAACATAATGCTACAATGTGTATATTCTTAGGAATTCACATGATTGAAGAAGTTGTTGCAGAACTTACAAAAGAATATGATATAAATACACCTGTAGCAGTAGTTAAAAAAGCCACATGGCCTGACCAAGAAATTGTCAGGGGAGATTTATCTAACATAGCTCAAAAGGTTCATGATGCTGGATTTACAAAAACTGCAATGATTGTAGTAGGTGATGTATTAGATCAACAAAGTGGGGAACAATCTAAATTGTATGACCCTAAATTTGCACACATGTATAGAGATGCAGAGTAAGCATCTTTTTTTTAACTTTCTTTTTTTTAGAATAATTTTTATTATGTAAATATTTCTCTTTTTTTTAAATTTTAGATAATTCTATTCTTTTATTTTAGAAAATTAAATAAATAAAACTATATTTATTATAAAATGAGTATTTTATTAAATGGGATGTTATATTTTTTTTAAAAAAAATAGTTAAAGGAGATAATTATAATTTTTCATCTCTTAAATCAATTGTATCAACAAGGTCTGGTCCTGTGGATATTATTGTAATTGGTACACCAATACTCTCTTCAATATCTTCTATGTATTCTCTTGCTTCTTGTGATAAATCTTCGTATTTGTTTACTTTAGCACATTCTGGGTATAATCTGTCAATACAGGTTAATGCAACTTGTGTAGCACCATTAATCATACATGATCTTCTTGCGAAGTCTTTGTCAAATAATCCTACTCTTCGTTTACGTCCAGTTACTACTCCATATTCTTCTATTCCCATTTTTTCTGCTTCTTCTGGTGATATTTCAGTTGGGAATGGTCCTTCTCCTACTCTGGTAGTGTATGCTTTAAATATTACAACTACATGATCTATTTTTGTTGGACCTACACCTACATCAGCAGCAGCTGTGCTTGCACAAGTATCTTTACTGGTTACATAAGGGTATGTTCCATAGTATAATGATAATCCAAATCCTTGGGATCCTTCAATAAATACATTTTTTCCTTCATCTATTGCTTTGTTTACTTCAGATGGTACATCTGTAATGTAGTCTTCTAAGTCATCTATATCTTGAGCATAGTCAATAGTTCTGTTTATACGATCTGCATTTGCTGGGCCACAGCCACTTCCTGTTGTTCCTATTTTTTTAGATAGGTATGATGAGTCTTTATCTGCTTGGGTATGTTTTTCAGTGATTATTGCACAATGTGAATCCATAAATGTTCTACCATCAACGTCATATTTGCTGAGGTATTCTAGTTCATGTTTAAATACATCTGGGTTAACTAGTACACCAGCGCCTATTAATAGTCTTGCTTCTTTATTGAAGAATCCTGATGGTGTTAGTCTTAACCCGTATTTTTCACCGTTAAATTCAACAGAGTGTCCTGCGTTAGGTCCTACTCCTGCTCTAGCAATTATTTCTGGTTTGTCTTTGGTACAGAAGTATGTGATACATTTTCCTTTACCTTCGTCTCCCCATTGTCCACCAACTAATATGGTACATGTCATAAAAAATCGTATCTCCTTTTATGTAATAATTTTATTCCAATACTTTTTTTTGAAGTATTTTCTTGATTTTTATAATTTTTTTATTTATAAAAGTCTTTTACTTTAATATTTATCTTTAAGATTAAATAAAAAGTTTTCTATTTTTCGTTTTTCTTTTTTTAATTTTTTATTATTTTCTTATTTAATTTAAAATTATTATACATTGTATATATTTTTAATAAACTTTATATATTTTATATATCATAATTTAGTATTATTGGTAAAAAGAATATATAACAAAAAATTTCTTTCAAATTTATTTAAATAAAGTATTTTCTAGAATTATTTAAATAAATGCTATATATTGCTTAATTTAATGAAAGAAGGTTATATTTTTTTATTAAAAGTAATTGTTATGGATAAATACATTAAAACGAATTATCATAGAATAAGTAAAGATTATGAATATGAACTTATACAATCTAAAAATAAATCTCTTAATAAACAATTAATTATTGAAATGGTTAATGATTTAAGAAAAAGTAATTATGAGACGTATATGATATTATGTGATTATGATATTATTGGATTTTTCACATTATGTATAGATAATTATGAATTTGTTCCAAAAATTCAGTGTAATGTTTTAAAAATAATTTGTCTGTATATTTATGAACCATATCGTTTAAGAGGTATTGGTACTGAAGTCTTAAATGATATAATATGGTCTATAAAAAATACTGATTGTAATTGTGTGTTGGTGAATTCTTTTGTTGATTCAGCAATGTTTTTCTTAAAGAATGGCTTTGATTTCTATAAGAGAAGTTATATGGATTATAAGAATAAGTATAATATCATAACTTTGTATAAAAAATTAAAATAAGTTGGTAGATTAGCTTCTACCTTTTTTTCTTCTATTTCTACTTTTTTTATCCTCAAGTACTCTCGTATTTTCAAAGTTACCTTTATTTAGTTTGGAGTATGATATTTCATTAATACTTTCAGAATATTTTCTTTCAGGATTATTCTCTCTAAGTCTTTCTATGTATAATGAGATTACTTTAGAAAGATATCTTTCTTTTGTAAATCTACAATCTAAGGTTATATTTTCAATTCCCATTTCTTTTATAGTGTCTATTTCATCTATTAAACATAATAAGTCATTATTGAAGAAATGACTTTGCTTATTGTAGTCAAAGTATATTTGGAATTTTGCCTTATTTTGTTTGTCTTCTAGAACTACATATTCATCAGTTTCAATATCTAAATCAAAGCCTCCATTTAAGTTTGAGAAATCGTCTTTAGATACCATTATTTCCTGATTTCCTTGTACTATTAATTCAAGTTTTGTATTGTAACTTTTAGATTTAGTTACAAGTTCTTTTATTTCTTTTTGTGATAGTTCACTTGAAATAGTTGCTCCTTTAAATCCATTCTTATTTAACATTGCTACACTATAGTTATTCCATATATTGAGATTATGGGCACCGTAAACATTTGTATCGGGGAATGTTCTAGTTAGTGATGGTGAATCACCCATAATTGATATATTGATATTGTCTTTTCTTAGATTGTTATATATTTTGGTTATTTTTTCTAAGTCTTCATCTGATGTGAATGCAGAAAGTACCCATACAACTTCTTTGTCATCAGCAATACTTGTTGCTTGTCTGAGAATATCTTCGATGTTATTAAAGTAATCTTTTTTATTGTCATATATAAATGATGGATCAAAGTATATTCTGTTTAATGGATTTCTATTTGCTATTGTAAGTAATTCTAGATTATCTACATATACATTTAATCCAACATATTGTGCTTTTTTAATACCATGTTTATTTTCCTTAATTTTTTTATCATAATTCTTTATATTTTTACGTATATCTTCTGCTTTTTCTACATCTGGAATATAGTATTCTAATAGTTTTTCACTAGCTTTATCAAGTACTTCTCTTCGTATAGTGTTAATTTTACCAATAGGCATGAAAACATTATCAGGTAAATTATTAACTCGAACATTGTTAACAATAAATGGAGTTTCACCAGACTTACTCATATGTTCAATAATAGTTTTATCATCTAATGGCTGATTAATAGCTTTTTCTAACTTATTTTTAGATTTATATCCAAAACTAATAGTATCATTATCTATTCTGAAACTAGCATTAACTGTCATTTTCATCTTCTTATTACATGAAACATCTAGAGATATTGGAATATGTGGTTTCACAGTTTCTTTATTGTATTGTTTAGGTCTATCATGTAATTCTTTAGAATAACTAATATATACCTCAGAACCTACTCTGATATCACGAGTAGTTCTAATATGAATATGATTTTCATCTTGTTCTACAATATTATCAATATAAATTCCACGGATATGATTATTATGTTTAAAACCAATACCATCACCATTTTGTAAAATAGGATGATTTTTATCTGCAAATTCAATATCCACATCTTCACCTTCAATAGATATTATTTTTCCAAGATATAATCCTTGATGGAATGAACTTTCTCTTCCCATAACCTCTCCTGGACTATCATTAAGAATATATCCATTTGTATAATATCTATTGAATGTTAAATCAAGTTCTCTTTGTAATTTATTAATAAGTTCTGTATTATCATCATTATTCATATTATCAATCATAGTACGATAGGCTTTAATAACTGTTGTAACATAATCTTCTGATTTAAGTCTACCTTCAACTTTAAGAGAAATAATACCTGCATCAGATATTGCCTTAACATCTTTAAATGTAGCAAGATCATGTGTGGAAATTAAACAACCATTACTAATACTATGATTCTTATATTTAAGTTTATAATCAGATCTACATGGCTGAGCACATGCACCTCTATTAGCACTACGTCCTGAAATAAATGAGGACATATAACAATCTCCAGAAATACAATAACAAAGAGAACCATGACCAAATACTTCTAAGTCTAGGTCAATATTATCTTCTTTTAGACGTGTACTAATTTTTTTAATTTCATCTACTTCCATTTCACGAGGTAATATTACTCGTTTTATACCCTCATCTTTAGCCCATAATAAACTATTATAGTCTCTTAGGGTCATCTGAGTAGAAGAATGAACTTCCATTTCCGGAATAAATTTATTGATTAAATAAACTAATCCAATATCTTGTACAATAACTGCATCAACACCAGTACGGTATAAGAATTGAATATATTTAAGAACATCTAAAATTTCACTACTATTAAATAAAGTATTTACAGTAACATGTACTGTAGCTCCATTTAAATGAGCATATTCTACAGCTTTTTCTATTTCTTCTGATGTAAAATTATGAGCAAAAGCCCTAGCACCATATCTATGACCTGCAATATAAACTGCATTAGCTCCTGCATTAATAGCAACAACAAGAATATCATAAGAGCCTGCAGGTGCTAATAATTCTGTTAAAACCATTTATTCGTAACCTCTAAACTATTTTTTTGTTATAAAAAAGAAAATAATAAAAACATACTTATTCAAAAAAGCTTGTTTAATATATACATATCTCTTTTTCATAATATACAAATTTTTATAATATAATTCTAATAAATAAACAATTATAATGAATAAATTAGGTGGGATAAGTAAAGTTGATTATAGAACAATTAGGCATAACTATTGGTGATATAACTTTATTAGTTAATTTAATATTAGTTGTTGTAATACCATTAATTATTTTAAAATTATTATCTAGTGCTATTGAAAAGATAAATGAAACATCTGCTTTTGATTTTAATTCATTGAAATCATTATCGTTATTTGTAAGGTATGTTACAGTATTTATAATTTTTCTAGGTATATTACATGTACTTGGGATAAATTTCAGATCTCTTTTTGTAAGTTTGAGTTTGGTTACTGTAGCAGTAAGTTTAGCTGCAAAAGATATTTTATCTAATATTATTTCTGGGATAAGTTTATACATGGATCGTAAATTTGAAATTGATGATATTATAGAAATTGATGGTCAAATAGGACAGGTAAAAAAAATTGGTTTTAGATCAGTTGAATTATTTAAGAATAATAAGTTCATAGTTGTTCCTAATAAGTTATTCACAACTAAATCATTTGTTAATTATACTCAAAGAGGATTTTATAAGGTTAAATTTACAATTAAGCTTCCAAATGATGATACACTTAATGAAAAATTGGATGTGTTAGATGAAATTATTAAAAACAATAATTATGTTCTTGATAATCCTGGACATTCTATATTTATAACAGGAATGTCTGCTTTTGGTATGGAAATATTAGTTAAATTTTTTTTAATTAATCCATTAGATGACAATATTGCTGTTTCTGAAATATTAAATGAATTTAGAAATAGATTTGATTTTAAATATGACTTTTAAGTATTTTTTTTCTTATTTTTTTTTAAAAGGGGATTAAGGTTTAATTAAAGTAATTAATTTACTTCAATTTATTTGTATAATATTGTGATTTCTTTTACATCACTATTTACATTTGCACTGTTGGATAGAAGTTCTCCGTAGTATATTTTAACGTCAAGATCTCCATTAATTAAATCTTTTGTTTTTATTCCGAAGTCTTTGAATTCTTCTGTTTGCATGTGTTGTTGTAATGCTTCTTTAGATTCCCATTTTTCGACAAACATTAACTCATCAGATTCAACATCATTATATAAGTTGTAGCTAACATTTCCATAATGGGTTCTTGAAGCTGCAATTAATGTGTTTGCTTCTTTAATGATATCTTCGGTTTTTCCTTCTTTTGGTTTTAAACTTGCGTTTACAATAATCATTTTTCTTAACTCCTATTATTGTATAATAATTAATATTAACTTGAATTTATTTATACTTTTTTTAAAAAATTTATATAATTATTGTAAATATGTTCTGTATACTTAAAAATATTGGTTTTTATAGTTGGGTTATTATGATTGGATTTTTATATTCTCTTATTTTTAGTTATAACAACATAATTTTGTGTTAAATAGTGATTATTCATTTAATTAATTTTTATTAATTTATTCAATATTTTTTGTATATTATCATATTTTTTTATATTTTATTCAATTTTTATGT